>JBDKHE010000165.1:0-5278 GCA_039797805.1 Verrucomicrobiota bacterium | reverse complement strand
TGTCATGGCTTTGAGCTCGGCCGCCGCCAGTCGTGCCCCTGAATATCTCCCGGAAGACCGGACCAAAGTTCTCGCCCACACCAAACTTCTCGGGCCGAAAGAAACAGACTCAATCGAGATCGTCGCTCCGTCCGCCCCCGGCGAGTATCCTTATATCTGCACCTTCCCAGGGCATGCGGCGCTGATGCGCGGCAAGCTGATCGTCAGTGCCGGTCCGTCCAAGTCTTGATCGGCGTTCTATCGCTGGTTCGCTGCAGACGACAACGTCCCCTCCCCGCTGTCGTCTCCTTTCCGGCCCAATCAGTATCCTGGCGAGCTTCGCGCCTGCATCACAGGTCACTGTGCGTGCATTCCGCGCGAAGCTCCAATCGTCCGCCGGGGCCAAACCCGGATTGAGGGATTATTAGTCCCTCAATAATCTTGCCGCCTGCGGATAGGTCGAGGCCCACGGCCGCTGTTGTTCGAAAGCCCGGCTGATCGCGAGTACTGTACTGTCGTCATGACGACGGCCGATGATCTGTAAACCGACGGGCAGGCCCAGATCGTCGAGGCCGGCCGGGATCGACGCAGCGGGATTGCCGCCAAAGTTCACGGGATACGTGAGACACCAGCCGATGCACGGATCCACCATGATCCCGTTCACCTTCGACGGCCCCAGCGTGCGGCCGTCGCTGGCATTGCGGACCGGCGACGTCGCCAGTGTCGGGGTGACGAGCGCATCATAGCGATCAAACACATCCTGAAAGCAGTCGACGACCTCGGTTCGAATGATGTCGTCCAGCTTGTAAGCGAGCGCCGAAATCTGGCCACCGCCTTCGATCAGGCCGATGAATTCTGGCGGCAACGCATTTCGGTGATCGCCCAACAGGTCGAGCCCGGCGCGTTTGAAGATCTCGGCAACCTCCGCGTAAAGCACACTCATTTGCCGGTTCCACAGCGCCGACAAATCTGCCTGCGTGCGCTTCAGCCCCAACTTGACCGGCACCACGATAGCGCCGGCCTGACGGAAACCTTCCAAGGCTGCCTCGACCACTCGGGCGACGTTGTCGTCCACCGGAAAGACGTCGAGATCCGGACTGTAGGCGATCTTCAATCCCTTGATGCTTCGCCGTGCGGCCTGCTGATAGTCCACGCCGCTGTCGGGCAGGCTCAGCGGATCGCGCGGGTGGTGGCGCGCCATGACGTTCAGCATCAAGGCCGCATCATCAACCGACCGGGTCAGCGGGCCCGCATGAATAAACGGCGTGTGCGAAAGAAATCCGTCGGGCCGATACACCGCCGCCACCCGGCCATAAGAAGCCTTGTAACCGTAGACGCCACACCAGGCGGCGGGAATACGAATGGAGCCTCCGGCATCGGAGCCCTGGGCGAGAGGCACCAGCCCGGCGGCCACGGCGGCGGCGCTGCCACCTGACGATCCGCCGGCGTTTCGCGTCAGGTCGAAAGGCGTGCTGGTTGGACCCCAGAGCAGATTGTCGGTGATGCCCTTGTGCCCGAACTCCGGCGTGTTGGTTTTCCCAAGGATAATCGCGCCCGCGTCCTCAAGCGCCTGCACATACGTGGCCGATACCTCGGGAATGAAACCGGCGCACGGCTTGCAGCCAAACGTGTTGGGCGCGCCCGCCTTGTAATCGAAGAGATCTTTGATCGCCACGGGGACTCCATGCAAGGGGCCCACGTCGCGCCCCGAGTTGAGTGACTGCTCAGCGGCTTTTGCTTTTGCGAGGGCCTCGTCACGAAACAAGCACACGAACGCGTTGATCTTTGGATTGATCGCATCGATCCGGTCGAGGAGCGAGGAGACGACTGCGACGGGCGACACTTCGCGGGCGCGAATTCGGCGGGCCAGTTCGACAGCGGAAACGTAGGCGAAATCATCATTCATGGGAAACTTTGTTCGGTGGTCGGGCCGTCTTGTCCTCACTGGTCGGTTGCGCCGGTGCGGGATTGCGGTCGGGCGCCGGGGCGAAGCGATGGCGCGGCACCCAACGGGTGTTGAAGCGTTGCGTCCAGTCGTCGGGCAGATCGTGTTCGCCGGCGGCGACAGGCACCTGGCCGGGCAGCGGCTCCACAGTGTCGCCACCGACGGTGTTGGCGTTTTCCTCTTTGTCCCAGCCGACCGCGGACAGGAAGAAAGTGCGCGTGAATCCGGCCGGAACAGGCGGGAAGGCGGCCTCCGGGCATTCGAGGGTGAGGGCGTCGCCGCCATTGAGCACCGCGATTTTCCCATCAGTGGCGGAGATGAGTTCGCGCAGATCCCCATAGCGGGTGCACCAGCCCTCCACCGTGGTGTGCCATGGAGGTTGGTCTGCGACATCCTCAAACGCCGGAATGTGGGTCACGCCATCCGCCGCCAAATTCACCCGCGAAAACCCACGCCATTGCAGGTCGGCGCGGTCGAAATCCTGTTCATGGACATGCGCAGCCGGCAGTTCGCGCCGCTTCATCAGGGCGATGCGGTCCCAATAGATTTGAAACGAAGTCGTGAGGCGCAGCCGTCGCGATCCGGTCGGCAGTTTGCCGGCGAGATCGCAGACATGGGTTTTGGTTCGCCCGTCGGGGATGCCGATATTCACGGGCACCGGTTCCCAGCGGCCATCCGGGCCCTCGGCTTCCAGCTTGGGCCAGACGAGACTGGCGGTGTCGGTTTGCGACAGGGCGATGTTGGAACTGGCCGTGCCAAACTGGAGCAGCCCGGTTAACTCCAGCACCAACGGCTCGTTCGTCGCAATCGCCCCGAAATCCAGCGTATAGGTGATCGGCCGGCACACTCCGCGCAACGGCGGCGGCAAAACCTCTCCTGGCGCCGCGAACCGGCTATCACTCTTTCGCAGGCTTTCCGTGACATCGCGACCGAGACTGTCGTGCCCAGCCACCAGCGGGATTTCATCGCCGACCGCCCACAAGGCCGAGGGCGTGACCGGCGGCGGCATGAAGCTGTCGGTGGGATGCACCTCAACGGCGGCGGGATGGTCCACCGCAATCAGCCGGAGCAAATCAAAATAGTCCACCTCGCGAAGTTCGCTCGTGATGGTGATCGCATAGCGGCCTTCGCGCGGACGAAAATCCTGCGCATCGCCGATGCGGATGATTTCAACCGGGTCGGGAGGCCAGGTGATGTCACGTGTCACCGCCAGCCCGAGAGCACCGGAGCCGAGGAAGTCCGTGACAAAGCGAAAGCCGCTGCCATCCCAAGCATACAAATACGGACACGATCCCGTGATGATGGTGCTGCGCCGGTTCACCGACACCACGCCGATCCGAGCGTCCACCGTGATCTGGTTGTCCACCGTCCCGTCCGGCCAGACAACCTGGACCGAATCAAGCTGCTGCAATTCACCCAGACCAATCTCAATCGGCAGCTCCCGCGCAACGAGACGCGTGAACACCGTCGCCCCGCCGCGCAATTCGATGGTTGAGCCGATGCCGCCGTGGTTGGACATGGCGAGAGAGTTCAGCCGCAACTTCAGTTGGCCACCGGCATTTCCTCCCTCATTGCGCAGCACGATAAGCTGACCGTCGCCCGCGACCAAAACAGGATCGCTGTCTCCATCCGCGTCGACGTCGACTGGCAGAATGGCCTGCCCCGACGGAAACCGCAGCTCCGAGAGTGAAAGATCAGTTGTGACCTCGGTCCAGTTGCCGTCGCCGCCATTCCGCCATAGCCGCACCCGGCTGGAGGCGGGGTCGCCTCCGTCGTTTCCGGCGGCACAAAAATCCAACCAACCGTCGTTGTCGTAGTCGATCAGCGCCGCTGCGCTGACGACGAAGCCCGGATGCTCGATGGACCGACTCTCCGACTGGCGGCCAAGTTTCAGCACCGTCCGGCCCGTGCCGACCAGCGCTGCGTCTGGGGTGCCGTCGTTGTCGAGATCGTCGATCAGAATCCGGCTTGCCTGTGGCCACGGGCCCGGTGGCTCCGGCATCGGCCGAAACTGGCCGCCGCGCCTGTTTTCGAGCACGCGCGTGGAACCGGTGAGCAGCGTAGCAACCAGGTCAATCCCGCCGTTGGCGTCGAAATCCGCCACCCCGACGCTCAAACAGGGCTCGTGCAGCACCACGCCGGTCGCCGCCGAAACGTCGGTGAATCGACCGTCGCCTCCGTTCTGCCAGAGACGAAGACCGTCATCGCCGGCGACCAAGAGATCAAGATCGCCATCGTATTCATAGTCCACCCAACACGCATCGCGACCCCGGAGCGCCAACAGGCCGGCCCTTTCGGTCACGTCCACGAAGGTCGTGGCAGACGTGCGTTCAAAAAGCCGGGCACCGGCTTCGCCGAGAATGAGAACGCCGGCGAAGTGCGGCAGGTCGGTCTTGAGCCGGTCCTCACTGGACACCGTATCGTGAAAATTTCCGACGCGAATGACCGGCTGGCGGCCGACCGGGGGCAGTTGGATTTCGTCACCGAATTGGCGGAGCGTGCCATCGTCAGTTGTCGCCAGCAGGCGCACCGTGCCGGCCCTGGTCAACCCCACGAAGGTGTAACGTCCCTTCGTATCGATTTCGAGTGGCGCGAGCGCGAGCGCTTCGCGTCCGTTGTGGTCGGGAATGATCGCTGCCGTCGCCTCGACGAACCGCACTTGCGCGCGGGGCGACGTTCCTTCGCGACGCCCGCGCTCACCCGCCGCAACGACCGGCGCCTCGGCCCGAGTGTGCCGGCACGCCTGGAGCAACAGCGGGGAAGACTCAGGATCGCCGAACGCGTCGCGCAAGCGTTTGTAAGTGCGCAACTCCTCACGGTAGGTCTCCAGCTCCCGACGTTTGCGCGCATACATTGCCAGTTCGAAATGGGCCGCCGCGTTTTGCGGGTCCAGCCGCACGGTTTCGCGATACTGCGTGACTGCATCGTCCTGACGGCCGAGTTCCTCGTAGGTTTTCGCCAACTGAAACCGCTCTGCCGCGGTGAACGGGTCCAGCCGCACCGCGTTCTCCAAATGGGGGACCGCCGCAGCCGGGGCCGCTTTGCGCAGATAGGCGAGCCCGGTGAGATATTCCGTCGAAGCAAGGCTCGATCCTTCCGCTCGGGCCCGTTCCAAGGTCGCGAGCGTGCCATCATAATCGCCCTTGAAAAGAAGCGCGCGCGCGAGGTTGCGCAGCGCCACGGCGTCGTCTGGCCGGGAATCGAGTGCGGCGCGGAAGGTGGCGATGGCCGGTTCGTAGTCGCCATTTTCCAACTGGGCCTTGCCCCTGTTCATTTGCCGGAGCGCCTCGTCGTCTGAAATGGCGGCCGGGCTCGTCGCGCCCATGGTGATGAGCAGTCCGAGAAGGAGGCTAC
>JBDKHE010000164.1:0-7632 GCA_039797805.1 Verrucomicrobiota bacterium | reverse complement strand
ACCTCGGTCTCGCCGATGATGTGATGGGTGAGGCCGACCACCGTGGTGTTTGAGCGGCTGATGACGATGTTCCGCGCCCAGTAGTTGTAGCCCTTCTCCTGCACCATGCGGTTGGCGGTGGTGGTGAAGACTCCACCCGAGATCGTCAGCGGCCGCTGGTCGAGCGGGAGGGCCTCGATCCGCGTGATCGTGGCGTAGTCCCAGTCGATGGCGCCTTCAATGGTTCCGTCGCGGCGCAAGATGAAGCAGTCACTCTGCGGCGTGCCGTTGTTCTGGTTGAGGCCGCGGCGGATGAAACGGCGCTGCTGATCACTCTCCACGCGCACCCAGCAGTCGGCCGGCGGCCGGACGTCGAGGCGCTGCTGGTCCCGGGACAGACTTGGGATCGCCAGAGTCACCGGCTTCAGGAGCGAGCGCACGGCGAAGAGCGACTCGCGGTGATTTTCCACGTCGGTGTCGTCGATGATGAACCGGGACGTGCTCCAGTCGGTGTCGGTGGCGATGATGGCCGTGAGCGCACGGCGACCGAGGTGATAGGTGGCGTCGGGCCGGGACTTGACCGGCAGGCTGTGGGCATTGGCAAAGGCGTGGGCTGCAACAATGGCCGGCAGGTCGTCGGCCACGCCGTCACCGATCGCCCCAAACGCTTCGTAACGGACCGGCTGATCGGCGGGCACGTCGGCCCCGGACGCCGCCCTTACGGAAACCGGACCCACGGCGAATCCGATCAGGATCAGCCACAGTATGCGGCTGGCTCCCGCAAGGAGTTGACGGCTCGCGCGGCGATCCGGAGCGGCGATCGAATTGGTAACGCGGCAAGGAGGGGTACGACGTTGCATCGGGTATCCATAGCAGGGAATGCGGCTGGAAGCGGCAAGAATTATGGCGTGAGCGGCCTGGCTGGACCCAGGGATTCGTCATACCACCGCCGACTATTCAGGCTCGCGTACCAGCCTGACACACCCCGTCGCTTCGCGACACCCCTCTTCATCCGGACTCATGCAGTCAACCGTAGGGGCGCTGCTTGACGGCGCCCGGGAATTGGTTGATCGCCGGCGACCTTGCGGGCGTCGTCAAGCGACGCCCCTACACCCACCAATTGGTGGAGCTAGAATGAGAGCCAAAGGACAGCTCAGCTGCATGAGTCCGGCTTCGTAGAGGGGACCCAATCAACTGCTTCGGAAATCCCGTTTAGGAAGAGGGGTGCCCGCCAAGCGGGGTGTGTGGGAGCATCGCAATCAGGCAGTGGCCGGTGTCACTTGTTAGCGTAAGTCTCAATAATTATTGGGCGTCACGACCAAGACGGTCGGCGGAGTGAAGTAGGGCCAGTCTCCGACTGGCCTCTGCTCCTCGGGCAAAGTCGTCCGTTCGCCAGCCAGCCTTCGGCGACACCCAACCAAGCCTTGCCGCTTCGGATCGCCCGGTCAGCCGTGCTGGCGGTTTCGACTATGGGCCTGGGCGAGGCGCTCGTTGCCGCGCTTATAATTCCCGGTGAGCTGGGCCATGGTGTGCTGGCACTCGTCCAGCGTGCAGCCGGCGGTCTCTTCGAGGAAATCCCGGGCGTCCTCCCGCCGCAAAGTGGCCGCAAGCTTCCCGTGGTGCAGGATCGTCACGCTGCCGTCCTTGTTTTTCCGAAAACTGAATCCTTCAGGCGCACTCACAATGAATCAGGTTTGAAGGGTATGGGAGGATGGGTGTCAAAGTCGGTTGCACCCCGGGTCCGGTGCAGCCATCGCCAACGGGCGCAGTGCGCCGCGGCTGACTCGCCTGGCGAGTCGGGGTAGGACGGGTGTAGTCAGCTGGCGAGGCATGGGGGAAAGCCAGCAGGGAACGAAGCGAGCCGAGGGACGGCGAGAATTTTGTGCCGCGATCCGGACGACTTCCGGGAACGCCGCCCGAGTCAGAACCAACCTGACCTGGCCGTTGGCCGGGCCGGGCGAAGGGGCGGGGGAGTTTGCTCAACCCTTGGCAGCGGCGCGCCGGGCGTTCCAGTCGAGCTTCATCGACGAACCGCCGTCAGGGCCGGGAGCTTCGAGCGATCCCTTGATCGTGTCGCCGTCGAGCTTGCCGTGGTATTTCACCACAAACTTGGCGCCGCCAAGGTCCCGCACCACTTCGAAGGCGAGGACGTCGTCGTGGAAGGAGACGTTGCTGATCGTCGCATCGCCAAACTGGTTGGAATAGGCGCCGGTCAGTTTGCCGTCCTTGGACTCGAGTTTGAGCGTGGTCGCGATATCGCCGTTGGGCGAGTGCGTGGCCCATTGCCAGGTCCCGGTGGGATCGGCGGCAAACAGCGAGGCCGCGGCGGCGAGGGCGAGGAAAGAAAGAAGGAGGCGAAGGGTTTTCATGGGGCTAAATGGTTTCAGGGATACACTCTCGGGTCACCCACCGTCGCGAGAATTGCGGCCGGAGTCGAGCGCGGGATGGTACCTGGCCCCCGGGACAATACGGGCCTGGTCACAGGCGCCGGTGGAATTCGAGTTGGCACTCGGATCGGAGCTTGGGCCGCCAGAAACATCATAGATGCAAAAAGAAGGGGGTGCTAATTTAGCAGACCCGATCAGTGGTGAACCACAGAACACCCGGAACATACAGAAAAAACCCGAAGCATTCTTTTCGTGTCATTCGTGGGCAACTCGCCTTGTTCGTGGTTCGGATCAGAATGTCGCAGGAGGCCACGGGGAGGGGCCGGGTGGGGTGTCCTGATTCGGCGGACGGTGGGTCGGCGCTACCCGCGGCAATACCGGCCGCATGGGAACAGCCGGAGCCGTATTCCGTGATTTTCGCGGCAGGCGAGATTCTATGGGTGGTGAACTTGGTTGGCTGGCTCAGACGGGAATGATGGCGGGTCTGTCCTTGTCGGCTTTGAAGATCCTCCCCAAGGAGATTCGGATCGTATATTGGCCGTGCCGCCGCCTAACTCGCACGGAAGGGCGGCGACCAATAACATGAGTGGTGAAACATCAGACATTCTCCTCGGCGCGCTCATCCTTGTTGTCGCCCTGCCCGCGTTGTATTTCGTGGCTCAGCTCATCAGAAAGCTGCAGGAAGCTTGGTCGGGCCGGGTTCTCGCCCCCTTGGCGCCTCTCTTGGGCCCCGGGGCCAGACGCCGTGACGGATCACTCCGGGGGAATTACCAGGGCGTCGCACTGCGGGCCTTCCACGGCAAGGAGAAGAACGATCGATGGGACGCCGACAATTCAACCGGCTTTGACGCCTTCTCCATCGAGGCGCTGGACTTGCCGGGGCAATGCAACTGGAGCCTCCGATTCCACGTCAGCGGCCTTCTGGGCCAGGGCCCGAAGCAATTGGTTATCCATACGGCCGACCCGGGATTGCGCGAGCGTTTGGCGCAGTCGGGGGTGGTCGAGGCGGTTTCCCGGGTAAGTGCGCCGACCGAGGATTATTTGACGGTCGCGTTTGATGCCCGCCGGCAAGTCCTCACCTACACCGATGATGTTTCTCCGAGATCAGTGCCCTCCGCGGATAAGTTTCGGGCGCAGCTGGCGCTGGTCGTACGTTTGGTGGAAACCAACGCCCTTGTTAATCGCCCTTGGCATGCGCCGTCTGGCGCCGGCCATCCGGAGAGGTTGCCCTGATGCGATTGCCGGCGGACCAGCGAGGCGAACGACAAGACGGGACCCGTGGGTTCGGTTCCTAGCGCGCAAACCGATACTCGTGGCGGAAGGCGAAGTCCGGGTTGTCGCTCGTGGTTTCCTTCAGGATGCGCCAGGTGCCGGGCTCGGTGAGGAAGGTGTAGCGGATGCGGGCCGGCTTGTTGTCGTCCATGGACTCGCCGAGGAAGACCAGCCGGTCGCCGGTCGGCGAGGCTTCGGAAAGGCTGAACCGGTCACTGCTGGCAACGGGTTTTCCCTCATCGCTCCAGATCAGGGACCGGGAGGCGGGATCGAGGGTAAGCCGTGAGGTGGATCGCACCGTCTTGTTCGGGCCGTCGTCAAAGACAAAGGCGAGTAGCAGCGCCGGGGCATCGGGCGTCGGGGTGACCGTCAGCGTGGTGGGCAAAGTGACGCGGCCGTGCGGTGGCTGGTAGTCACGGTATTCAAGGACACCCTGCCATCGGCCCGTCCAAGCTGGATAGATGACGGCGGGGTCGATGCCGGGACTCGTCGCGTGCAGCGTGGAACCTGCCAGGGTGCCGAGGAACGTCAGGAACAGGAGGCGGCAAGGATTCATGTCCAGAATACGCCCGGCCTTGGGGCTTGGATGCCGCGGCCCCGGCACTGAGGCTGGGGATGATCGGCTGTTTCGACGGACCGTGAATCCGAGCGACAAACGGCAAAGTCAGAACACCTTGGTTTGGTCCCGGGTCCGACCGGCTGCCGGGATTACCTCGACGCCAGCAAGGCTTGGCAGCCGGGGTCGCCGGCGGCGGCGGCCTGCTCCAGCAGGTCCTTGCTGATCGCCGGGGCGGCGGTCGTGGGAACCTGGGCGCGGGCCCAGACGGCAAATGGCCACGCGGTTTTTCTGGCCGCGATATGGGCGTCGAGCCGGGCGATCGCCCAGGCATTGCCCTGTTTCGCGGCGCGACCCCACCAGCGGATAGCCTCCAATTCATTGGTGGTTACGACGAGACCGTCGGCCAGCCAACTCCCCCAGATGGCCTGCGCCACCGCTTCGCCCTTCGCCGCCACCTCGCGGACGGTTTGGATATCCTCGGTCACCGCACGGTAGCGGTTCAAGCCGCGGAGCTCACCGCTCTCCAGCAGCGAACCCGGGCCGGTCACACTGTTGGCGCGCAACGCCAGGCAGAGCGCCGCCCGCGGGAATCGGTGGACCGTGGCGGCGAACTTGAGCAAGGTGATGGCGTCGTCCTGGTTGCTCACGGTCTGAAACCGCGTGCCGTCGTTGCCGTACCAGACCGAGTAGAGCCAGCGGGCGTCGCTTTCAAACTGCCCGTCCGGTCCGATGGGAATTTCCGCGAGTTGGCCGGTCAGGGCGGCGACCGGCATTTCCTCCCGGGCCCTTGGCCAGACTCCGGCCCCGGCGGAGGCGCCGGCTTGGAGCTGGGCGGCCACGAACCGGCGCGCAGACAGCGCGCCATCCGGCCTGAATTGGTTCAATTTGGGAAAACTGAACACCACGCAGGATTTCAGCTCCGCGAGACTGCGGGCGGCCTGTGCCTTCAGGAAGGCCGGTTCCGGGAGAAATTCCGCTCCCAGACCCGCGGCATCCCGTTCCAGTCGCGTCTCGAGCCCGCTCCGGGGCCGCGCGGCCACCTCGGGAAAGCAACGGCGCATCACCCAATAGATCTGCAACAGGGCATATTCCTGCCGCACCGCGGCGCGGGCCCTGTCCCGGGCATTGGAGGTGTAGGTCGGATCGATCCAGATGGTCGCGGGATTGATTTGGTCCAGCGCCGCGAGCGCCCGTCCCGGTTCTTCCAAGGTGACCCAGCCCTCCATCCAGAAGGTCGCGACAAAGGCGCCGTAGTCGGCATCGCCGGGCGCCGTTTGGAGGATGAGGTCGGACAGCCGGTGCAGCTCCGCCAACTCGGTTTCATTGGGCCGGCGCGGACCAAGCCCGGAGATGGCGTCGACCATGAGCGCGGCATACACACAGGGCAGGTCCCGGGAGTAATTCTCGCCCTTGAGTTTTCCCGCACCCGCACTGATCGCGCGGAGGCTTTCCCGATTCAACTGGTCAAGGCGGTTCACCGATTCCGCCATGTGCCGGATGCCCGCTCCGGACGCCGCGATGGGGAGCCAGCCCGTGACAGCGAGCAGGCAGCCGATGGCGATGGTGCGGAACGATGGCATCGGCGGGGCTCAGGGTTTCACCCGCGCGGCGAGCGCCGCGCGCAGGCTGGGTGCTTCCACCAGATGGGCGAGCGGGCCGTCGGTCAGGGCCTGGATCAACAGCCGGCGGGCACTGGCCGAGCCTTTTGCCTCCAGGGCGAGGAAGGCATGCAGCACCGCTTCCTGGTGCGCCTGGTCCGCCAACAAACGGGTGACCCGTTCCGCCGAGAATGAAAACAGGGCGTCGACCGGACCGAAGGACTCCGGGTCGTAGGCCCAGTCCGCGCGCTGCACGAGCCGCGCGTCGTCGTCCGCGGTCGCGTCACTCACGCTGAGCCGCCAGGACAGGTCCGCGAGTGCCAGCGGACCGGCGCTTTGGACGACGGAGAAATTCTCCGTTGCGCACCTGTCCACCAGGGCGGAAAGGGCCTGTTGCACGCGGATCCTCTGCGTCGATTCACAGGCGAGCGCCTTCAGGGTGTCCGCCGTGCGGGTGTAGGACAGCCATGGGGCGATGCCTTGCTTTGGCATGCGTTCGATGAGGGCAATCAGGTCAATCGGCGGTCCGTTCGCCGTGGGCGGGCTGGAGACGGCCAGCTCGATCGCTTGGTGCAGGAGGACGGCGGCGGTGCGTTCCTGTCCGGGTTGGGTAAGCTGGTTGATCTGCGTGCACAGCCAGCCGAGGTCGCGGCCCCGGTCGGTGAGCGCATCGAGTTCCGTCACCATGCGCCCGTCGGTATTGGTCATCGACAAGTAGGCCTCGCGGAATGCCGCGACCTTTTCGCGGGGAATGTGCGGGGCGCTCTCCCACAGGCGGATGAACCCCTCGGCATAGTTGACGTATTTGGCGTCGACGCCCTTGAGCGGCAGCTTGAGGAAGACCTCGGCCAGTTCGTCGGGCAGGGCGCGCGAGTGATGGCTGAGGTAGAAATCCACGGAATCGCGGACGGTCACCGGGGTGAGGGTGGGGGTATTGCCGACCCCCCAGTCGTTGTCCATGATGTCGTTGGCGATGCAGGCGCTCCAATAGATCCGGTTCATGTCGCCCGCGACCGCCTTGTTGAGGTCCGCCAACTCGAGGTACAACGCTGCACCGTAACTGCTTTGCGAGCCGCCGTGGGCGGGCCCCACGACCTTAAACACCTCGGCCCAGTCGCACAGCCGTCCGTCCTTCCACGCCTTGGTTTCCGCAATGAGCTCGAGAAAGGCCCGCCGGTCCTGGCGCTCAAGCGCAATCAACGCCCGCGTCGCGGCGGCCCGGGGATTGCCGCCTTCCTTCTCGATCGCCTCGCGGCTCACTTCCTGCGACAGACCCAGGTAGGCGTTCACTTGCGCGATGCGGGCCGGGACGGATTCGACTGCGCGCCGGTCCAGCTCGGCCATCCTTTGTGTGTAAGCTTTTTTCCAGGCGGCATCCTCGGCGGCTTCCCGGGCTGCGCGGTCCGCTTTCTCCCGGGCGGCCTGGAGCTGCTCCCGACGATATTCCTCCGCCTTCCGAGCCAGGGCCCAATAATCGGTCTTGTCGGTGCTGGCGGTCGTGGTGGGCGCCCGGAAAGTCTCATCGATTTCCATCATCCGACCCAGGGTGTTCAACTCCAGACCTTGCGCCGCCAGCTCCTTTCTCCGTTCCAGCTGGCGATTCATGGTCTTCACCCATTCGTCCTCGGCCCGCACGCCGGTGGCGCCGCCCAAGAGGGCTGTGGCCAAAATGAGACGGACCAGAAGGATGCCGCGCATCGCTCACAAACAGCATACCGTCCGATCCGGCGCAAGCCTCCATGTGCGCGGGCCGGGGCGGAAGTTTCCACCCAACCGCGTGAGCCAATCAGAAGCCTGTCGCTGGTGACGGCCTGTGGATCGTAGACAAGAACGACCA
>JBDKHE010000163.1:0-6011 GCA_039797805.1 Verrucomicrobiota bacterium | reverse complement strand
AAAGCCCGGTCGCCATCCACACCGATGCCGCCAACCGCCAGCATTACGAATTGCCGCCGGCATTCTTCACCCGCTGCCTCGGCCCGCGCCTGAAGTATTCCGGCTGCTTCTATCCGACCGGCAACGAAACCCTGGCCCAGGCGGAGGAGGCGATGCTCGCGCTGTACGGCGAGCGTGCGCAGTTGGCCGATGGCCAGGAGATCCTCGAACTCGGCTGCGGCTGGGGCTCGCTCTCGCTCTGGCTGGCCGAACGCTACCCGCACTCGCGCATCACCGGCGTCTCCCACTCGCGCACCCAGAAGGCGTTCATCGACGCCGAGGCGCAGCGCCGGGGTTTCACCAACCTCACCATCGTCACCTGCGACATGAACGACTTCGACATCACCGCCGGCCGCTTCGACCGCGTGGTGTCCGTCGAGATGTTCGAGCACATGAAGAACTGGCCGCGCCTGCTCGCCAACGTCGCCCGCTGGCTCAAGCCCGGCGGTCTGTTCTTCCTGCACATCTTCACGCATTCGCGCTTCGCGTATCACTTCATCGCGCGCGACGACACCGACTGGATGAGCCGGTACTTCTTCACCGGTGGCATGATGCCCGCCCACGCGCTGTTCCCCTCATTCCAGAATGACCTGCACCTTGTGCAGGATTGGAAGGTCAACGGACGGCACTACGCGCAGACCGCCGAGCATTGGCTGCAGAACATGGACGCGCATCGCGCCGAAATCATGCCGCTGTTCGCAAAGACCTACGGCGCCGACCAGGCGGTGAAATGGTGGTGCTACTGGCGCGTGTTCTACCTCGCCTGCGCCGAGCTCTGGTGGTTCCGCGACGGCGAGGAGTGGCTCGTGAGCCATTATCTCTTCCGCAAGCCCTAGCCCGCGGCCGCTCAGTAGTTCGGCCAGATCCCCGGTGTGATCATCTCCAGCAGGTGTCCGTCGGGATCGCGGAAATAGACGCTGCGCCCACCCCGCTCCCAGTGCGTTTCGCTCTCGATCGCGATGCCGCGCTGGCGCAGTCGCGTCAGCCACGCGTCGTAGTTTTCAGCCTTCACCGCAAAGCCGAGGTGATGCGACCCGCCGCCATCATGGGGCGGGATGATCCCGCCCGGCACGGTGGCCGGCTCGAGCGTGCCTCCGCGCAGGAAGAGCAACAGCACCTGCTGCGGCCCGGCGCGAAAGCTCTGGAACCGCACAGGATCGCCCGTCATGGGCTCCAAGCCCAGTTCGTCGCGGTAGAACGCCACGGCCCGGGCCAGGTCCGCAACGTACAAGATGGACTCCGCTATCCCCTCAATCGGTGGCGGCCGGTTCATGCGGCAACCTTGCCACCCTCACCGATGGAGGCAACCATGCATACCTCCGGCCCGTATCATCAGTATGCCTTTACGTTGCGCGATCCTACTCTGCCTCTCCACGCTTGCGCTTTCCGCCACAGACGTGCGCACCGTGCTCGACGAAGCCCTCGCCGCCGAGGCCAGTCTGGATTCGGCCCGCGCCCTGGTGCTGTTCCAGCAGGCTGACGCCGCCAAGCCCGACGATGCCTTCATTCTGCAGAAAATTGCCAAGCAGTATTCCGACCTGGTGCCGGCACAGCCCACCAAGGAGGCCAAGAAAGAGTACGCCACCCGTGGACTCGAGTATGCGCGCCGCTCCTTCGATCTGGAGCCCACGAACGCCGTGTATGCGCTGTCGCTCGCGATCTGCCACGGTCATCTTGCGCTGGTGAGCGACGCCCGCACAAAGGTCGAGTATTCGCGCCTCATCAAGGAGGAAGCCGAGCGCTCCCTGCAGCTCGACCCCAACTATGCCTGGGCCCATCACGTGCTCGGCCGCTGGCACTATGAGATGGCCGAGCTGGGGGTGGCGGTGCGATGGATCGCCCGCATGCTGTACGGCGGTCTTCCCCCCGCTTCCCTCGACGAGGGCGTGGCCCATCTGCAACGCGCGACCGAACTCGACCCGGGCGAACTCAACCACTGGATCGAACTCGGCTTCGCCTATGCCGCCGCCGGACGCACCGACGCAGCCCGTTCCGCCCTGCAGCGCGGCGTCGCCATGCCCGACCGCAGCAACCACGATCCCGGCGCCAAGCGTCGTGCCCGCGAGGCCTTGGAGCGGATGAATTGATTCTCGCCGGTACGCCGCTCACAGCAGAACCAACACGATCGCAGCCAGCATCAGCCCGGCGCCGATCAGGCGGAAACGCAGGACGCGCGGTTCGAGATGCTTCTCCCGGTTTTTGAACCAGTGGCCGATCGCCCACACCAGACCGACGCTGACCAGACCGCGCGCGCTGTAGACGATGTTCACGGCGGTGGCCCCGCCCCAGTGACCGATCGCCAGCACGATGCCCGCGTTGTTCAACGTCAGCAGCACGGAACCAAAGCCAACCCAGCGCCAAGCCTGGCCGGGCATCGTCCGCAGCGGTGCGTTGAAGAAGGGAATCAACACCAGCGAATAGAGACCGACGCCCAGAAACATCGCCGGCACAAACGCCGTGATGCCCCAGACGGGTGCAAACTTCTGCACCAAAACATCGCTCAGGGCATAGCAAACCGCGCTCAGGAAGGCGATGAGCACGGTGGCGCGTACCTGGCGCAACTCGCCCGGCCTTTCGCCCACATGGAGGAGCAGCACGGCGGCGGCGCTCAAGGTTGCCCCGATCCACCACGTGACGGGCACTTCGCCCACGCGCAGCAGACTCGTGAAAAGGGCGACCATGATCACCTTGCCGCCCAGGACCGGCGTCGTGATGGTCACGTCCCCTTTTTTCAGCGCGAGAAAGATGAACGCCTGGCCCGCCAGGAACAGCAGGGCGACGACCGCCGGCTGCCAGTAAAGCTGCCACGCCACCGTGGGCCGCCCCGCGAGCAACCAGACCGGCAGAAACCCCAGACAGCTCGTCCAGTTGGCGACAAAGGTCGTGCGCCACACGCCCACGCCGAGTTCCGCCGCCCGTTTGAGGGCCAGCGCCGAGAGCACATAGACAAAGGCACAGGCCAGCGGGATGAACAGATGCAGCGGGAATGTCACTTGCCCAACAGAAAGCCGGGCCCGCGGACCCGGCTCAAATCTAATCCCGTTGGCGTCGCACTCAGAGCGCCTGCTTCACGAGCTTCTCGTACTCGGCCGACTCCATGGAGCCGGTCTTCTCATGCAGGATCTTGCCGTCGCGTCCGATCAGGAAGGTGGTTGGAATACCGTTGAATCCGCCAAAGGCATCCACGTCGTCGGACCCGCCCATCACGATCGTGTAGTTCATGCCGTTGGCCTCGACGAACTTCTTCACGACCTTGGGCCCGCCCTGGTCGAGCGAAACACCGATCACGACCAGGCCGTCCTTGCCGTATTTTTTCTGCATCTCGATATAACCGGGAATTTCCAAACGGCACGGGCCGCACCACGTGGCCCAGAAGTCCACGACCACGACCTTGCCCTTGAGGGCGGCCAGGCTGACCGGCTGGCCGGCGAGGTCCTTAAACGTCAGGGCGGGGGCGGCTTGCCCGGTGAGGGCGGCTTGCGCCGGCACCGCAAAGGGCGCGAGGCTCAGCAGACAGAGAGCGAAGAGGGCGGGGATGAAGCGTTTCATGTTGTTAAAGTAGGAGACGCGAGCGCGCTCCTTTGTTCCCGAAAATGCCCCTTTCCCGGCCCGCCCGGTCAATCCCGGGCGTCGGCGGCGGCACCCTCGGCGGCGAGCGTCTCGACGAATTTCTTCATCGCCGGTGTCAGCACGCGGCCCTTCCGGTGCAAAATGGAAAGAGGGCGGGTGAACTCCTTGCCCTTGAACGGCACCACCGCGAGCGTGCCCTGGCGGAGCTCCTGCTGGACGGTGGCCTGCGGCACGATGGCGATGCCATGGTCGATCTCGACGGCGCGCTTCACGGTCTCGATGTTGTCGAACTCCATGACCGGCGTGATCTCCAGCTTGTTGTCGCGAAAAATCGTGTCGACGGCCTTGCGGGTCGGGATGTCCGGATCAAAGCCGATGAACTTGTGGCCGGAGAGGCTCTTGAGATCGACCTCGGTCTGCTTGGCCAGCGGGTGGCCCGGATGCGTGATGAGTACGAGCCGGTCGTTGCGAAATGCGATCATCTCGATCTGACGCTGCTTCTGGGGGAACGCGACCAGGCCGAAGTCCACGGCGTTGTGCAGGATGTCCTCGTACACCAGGTTGGAGCGACGGTACTCGATCCGGACGTTGACCGAGGGGAACGCCTGGAGGAACCGCTTCACGTACGGCGGCAGCTCGTGCAGGCCGATGGAATAGATCGTCGAGATGCGGATGGTCCCGCTGATGACCTTCTTCATCTCCTGCAGCTCGCTCTCCAGCTTCTCGTAAACGTGCAGGATTTCCTTGGCGGACTCGTAGATACGCTGCCCCTCACGGGTCAGGTTGAACTGCTTCTGACTGCGGTCGATCATCAGCGTCTTGAAGTTCCGCTCCATCGCCCGGGCCTGTTGACTGACGGCCGACTGGGTGATGCCGTTCAGTTTGGCAGCTTTGGAAAAGCTCTTGGTTTCAACGAGGTCGGCGAAGATTTTGAAGTTCTCGATTTGCATGCGACGTGTATCTTTAAACCCAGCATAAACGTATCTTATCAGCAATCCATCCTAAAAGCACCGCTCATAGATGTTTACAAATTACGAGATTTTCTGTCGACGGGCGGACGCGCTGCGGGCGCGGATGGCCGCCGCCTGCCAGCAGGCCGGTCGGGCGCCCGACGCGTGCGCGCTTTTGCCGGTCACCAAGACCCATCCGGTGGAGGCGGTCGACTTCGCCCACCGTTACGGACTCGCCGCCGTCGGTGAAAACCGCGTGCAGGAAGGCGCGGAGAAACGCGCCCAGACCTCCGCCGCCATCCGCTGGGAACTCATCGGCCATCTCCAATCCAACAAGGCCCGGCTGGCCGTGACCCACTTTGACCGCATCCAGAGCGTGGACAGCCCGAAACTGCTCACCGTGCTCAACCGCGCCGCCGGTGAATTGGGCAAGCAACTTCCCGTGCTCCTCCAGATCAATGCCGGCAACGACCCGGCCAAGTTCGGCGCCGAGCCGGAGGACGCGCTGCGCCTGCTCGACACCGCCCTGGAGTTGCCGCATCTGCAGGTGGACGGACTCATGACCATCGCCCCGCTCTCCGACGACCCGGCGGTGGCCCGGCGCACCTTTGCCCGGCTGCGAGCCATCCGTGACGATCTCGCGACCCGCAGCGGCCGCCCGCTGACCGAGCTCTCCATGGGCATGAGCGGCGACCTTGAGGCCGCCATCGCCGAAGGCAGCACGCTCGTCCGGATCGGTTCCGCGCTTTACGGCGAGCGCTAGAAAATTTCCTCGGCCCGCCGGCCTTTCCCCGTTGCACCGCACGACGAACCGGATAGGTGTGTCGGCGTGGAAGCGCCCAAATTCAGCGCCGCGCAGCGCCAAGCCTTGACCGGGTTGCTGGACGATCCGGCCCCCGCCGTGCGCGCCGCCCTGATGGCCCATTTCACCCGGAACAGCCGGGAAAGCGTCGAGTTCCTCCGCCATGTTTCTAGCCAGCCCGACCGGGCGCTGGCCGCGCACGCGAACTATTTTCTGCGGGAGCTGAAGTTCTCCGATCCGGTGGCGGAGTTCCGCGGATTCATCCGCTCGCTCAATTACGAGCTGGAGACCGGCGCCCTGTTGTTGAGCCGCACCGTCAATCCCGATCTCGACATTGGCGCGTGCTGCGCCCTGCTCGACCAGATGGCCGCCCGTTGCCGCGAGCTGATCGCGGAGCCGTCCAGCGCCCGCGACAAATGCCGGGTGCTCAACCGCGTGCTGTTCCACGAGTATTCCTTCCACGGCAACGTCGAGCACTACGCCGATCCGCTCAACAGCTTCCTCGACCAGGTGCTGATCCGTCGCAAAGGCATCCCGCTTTCCCTCTCGATCATCTATCTGCTGGTGGCGGAACGGATGAACCTGACCTTGGAACCGGTCGGCCTGCCCGGCCACTTCGTCGTCGGCTGCTACGACGAATCCTTGCCCTT
>JBDKHE010000162.1:0-3661 GCA_039797805.1 Verrucomicrobiota bacterium | reverse complement strand
GCTAACAGAAATTGTTCGCGAATTCCGTCAGTAACCCCGGTGCGGGATCCGGCTGAGCAATTCCAGGGCTCTTTGGTGATTGGGTTGCAGGCTTAAGACCTCTTCGAGCTGCTCGACGGCCTCCGCCTGACGTCCGGTGTCGACGAGGGCCAGGGCCAAAATGAAGTGCATCTCGGGGTTCTCCGACTGGAGTCCGGATGCCCGCCTGAGGTGGGGGAGCGCCTCGTTCACCTGGCCGCTCATCGTCAGGGCGAGTCCCCATTTGAACTCGAGGTCTGCCATGTCCGGCCACCGGCGGTGGGTCGCTTCAAACTGGGTGAATGCCTCGGAAAAGCGTTTTTGATTCGCCAGAGCCCAGCCGATGTTCACCTGGGCCAGCGCCAAACCAGGGTCGATTGCGACCGCCTGCCTGAAGTGGGCGATCCCTTCCTCGGCGAGGCCGAGCGCCATGAGGGCGGCTCCGAGCGTGTTGTGGGCGGAGGCAAAGCGGGGTTGGATTCGCAGGGCCTCTTCGAGGAATGGCCGGGCTTCCGCGGAGCGGCCGAGATGATTCAGCACATTCCCGAGACTGTTGAGCGTTTCCGGGTATCCGGGTTTCAGTTCGAGCGCCTTCTGCAGGTGCGGCAGAGCCTGATCCGGATTTCCGGCCTCATCCAAGGCCGTGCCCAGATTGAGATGTGCCGCCCAGCTGGTTGGGTTTCTTTCCAGGGTGGTTCCATACAGGGTGAATACGTCCCGATACATCCCGCTTTGGTGCCACGTGAGTCCGCCGAGCACCAGCAGCAGGCCGGTCGCAGCGGCCGGACCGGTCCAGCGCGGCCAGGCCATCCGCGCGAATCCAATTGAGGCGGCGGCGGTCAGAAAGGAGATCATGCCGATGCTGGCGAGGTATTGGAAGTGGTCCGCAACGTAGGAGAACACGAACGGATAGACATTCACGAAGCCGAGCACGGGGAACAAACTGCCGCCGAACAACAGGGCTGCCGCGAGGGGGGCGCGATGGCGTTTCCGCCACCAGCAGAGTCCGGCGAGCACCAGCAGCGTGGCTAGGGGGAACAGCCATTGCGCCACCGAGGCGGCATCGATCGTCCACCGCGGATAGAAGAAGGTCAGTTCGGACGGCCAGAGCAGTTTGCCGAGATAGAACCAGACGACGCGTCCGGCCAGCAATCCGCGTTCCACCACGCTGAGGGCAAAGTCATCACCCGTGGCGCCGATCTGCGCGGATTCAAACCAGGCCGTGCCGAGACCAGCCAGCGCGCCGAGCAGCAACCAAGGCAGGAGAGGCCGTGCTTGCTGGCGCCACGAAATGCGTCCGGATCGCCACCAGGCGATCACCAACAGCGCCGCCGGCAGTGTGGCCGTCACGGTCTTGGTCAGCAGGGCCGCCACAAACCAAAGCAAAGCGATCGCGTACCGCGAGGGCCGGCGATCATCCTCGTAGCGCAGCCACGCCTGGGCAGCGGCCAGGTAGAACACCGTCGAGAGCGTGTTCTTTTGCTCGGCAATCCAGGCGACGGACTCGACACACACCGGATGCAGGGCGAACACCAAGCCGGCCAAGAGAGCGCCCGGGACCTTGAGGCGCCGGAGGATCACCACCAGCAGGCAGGCGGAGAGGGCATGCCACAGGATGTTGATCAGGCGGTAGCCGAGCGGGGCATCGCCCCAGATCTGGTGCTCTAGCCAGAACGCGGAGTGGAGCAGCGGGTAATATTGCTGCGTGGCGCCAGGCTCGAACCAGATGCGCAGGAGACCGGCAGGGGATTGCAGCGCCGGGTTGGTGACATGGCCGGCATCATCCCACAGAAAATCACCCCGCAACGACGGAAAGTATGCCACAACCACGACCACGAAAGTCAGCAGAAACACCGCGGCCGCCGGCCATCCGCGGAATTGCTGCGGGCTCGCAGACGGCAAGGTGGGGCGACTGGCTTGCTTCATCGTGGGCCGACAATCTGCCGGTCGCGACGCTGCCTCGCAATCCGTTTTGTGTCAGGGGATGCAATCCGCACCGGGACAAGGTCCGGGGAAGCAAAAACATCGCAGATGGCGTCCACCGGCTGGGATCCCAGAGTAGGCGCGTGCTTGCTCGCGAGGGGTCACGGTAGCATCGCGAATGCCCCGGCGACGTCCCGGGGTTCTCGAGCGCAAAGAAAAAGCCGTCCCTCGCGAGAGGGACGGCTTGGCTGGATCGATCCGAAACGATCTCGGTCAGCTTTGCCCTTACAGGTCGAAGCTGGCGCTGATGATAAACTGGCGCGGATCGATGATGCGGTAGGTGGCTGCCCGCCCGTCAAGGAAGGCCTTGGTGGCTTGCAGGCTGCCGCCGGACTCAAAGGCATTCTTCACGTTCAGCTGGAACTTTGCCTGCACCTTGTCGTTGAAGAGCTTCGTCTTGTAGCTGACGAACAGGTCTACGAAGGTTTCGGCAGGCGAGTAGATCGGCCGGTTCGTGTCGAGCTCCAGGATCTTGTTCGCCGGAAGCGTGAGGTCCTTGGCGGGATCATACCCGAGTCCGTAGAAGCCGATGGAGGCCTTGTCGATCCAACGCACCGAGCCACCGATGCTCAGGTTCTTGAGGTACTTGTTGTCGCTGATGCCGGCGAGATTGTACCTCGTGTTGAACTTGGCCGAGTATTTGCGGATCTGCGGCCGGGGGCGTCCGACCAGAGCGCGGAACACCGACATCGGCGAGTCCACATTGGCGAGGAAGCGTTCCTCGGGTGATTGGCTTGAGTCGTAGTTGACGAGTGTTCTGAACTCCGAGCCAACGATGTGCCAGTAGAGCAGATGGCCGGTAGGGCCAACCGGGAGATTCGAGTAGTCGCCCGTGAGTGCGATCGGGCCGACCGCACTTTCATCAACCGGTGTGCTCTTGATATCCACCGGCGTATACGTGGTCCGCGTGAACCGCGGATCCTCGATCGTGGTCCAGATGGGCACGCGCGCGGCGTAGTAGTCGTCGACGGCGGAACCCGCCGCCGTATTGATGGACTCGTTCTTGGTGAGCGAAGCGCTGATCGTCCAGTAGCGGTTGGGATTGAGGTTGATTTCCACCTCGTCGCCCCGGGCTGTCAGATCATTGACCGCCGCATAGGTGTTGGTGGCCACGAGTTCCTTCAAGCCGCTGAACTGCTCCAAGGGCATCTGCAGGGCCGCGGCCATGATATCGTCGGGCGGGGTTTCGCCATCGGCGTAGCCCAACCAATTCTTGGCATGCCGCATCAGGCTTTGGCGGTCGTTGGCGACCAGACCGTCCATGCGCATGATGCGTTGGGCCAGGGTGCTGACATCGCCGTTGCGCAGGTTCAGCTGCTTGGTGACGTAGTGCACGTAGCGGAGCGAGAGTTTGCCATCGAACAGGTTCAGCCACACGCCCTTGTCCACGGTGGTGCCGGTCTGATTGGGCAACGGATTGAGGAACAGATCGGCGGCCGGACCCTCGGCGACGAAGTTGTCCGCCTTGTTGTAGGTGAGGCTCAGTCCGCTGACCGCCTCGGCCAGGAACCGGCGGATGCCGCTGCCTCGGGCGACCTGGGCGTTGAGGGATCGTAGATCGCGGAACGGGCGGGCCACCACCGACAGGTTCTGGCTATTGCCACTGGCTTCGCGCCAGCCGGCATTCCATTGGGTGGAAGCCGCGAAGTCGTACTCCCGG
>JBDKHE010000161.1:0-3276 GCA_039797805.1 Verrucomicrobiota bacterium | reverse complement strand
CCAATTGGAGCCGGAGCGAGAGATCCTGCTTTTCCTTGGCCCCGGACTGCTGGGAGTAACCGAACTCCAGCTGCCGCTTCCAGGGACTGGCCTCGGGCTTCAGGGCGGTTTTGACCTCGGTCGTGACCGCGAGCTCCACCGCCTCCGGCTCGGGGCGCGCCGCTTTCTTGGGGTCCGCCGCCTTGAGAGCCTCGCGCGGCACCTTGAGCAGGCCCAGCTGCGGGTGCTTGATTTCGAGGTAGGCGGGCGTCTCGGCGACCAGCTCGCCCGTCAGGCGATCCCCGTTGGCCAGCACCCAGTTCTCCGCCTTGCCGACCATGAAAGACAGCCCCAGCAGCAGGCACCCGAGGAAAAGTTGTGTGGAAGCTTTGGTCATCATCGCAGCAGGCAGATCATCGGAGTCATGGGTGTAATCCTAGCAAAAAATATTTTCAGCGGGAACCACGGAATTCGGCGAATGTGACTCAGGAAACCGGCTTTCGTTCCCTGCGATTGACGGACTTCGCCCCGCCCGCCTTGATGCGGGAGCCAGCCGCATGAAGCCCCTCTATGATTTCTCCCGCCTCGCCGTGGACCGCACCCTCGCCCCGCGCGACGGCATGCTCGCCAAGGACGCCGACGCCACGCTGACCGACCAGTATTTCGACCTCGGCCGGCGCGCCCTGGAGCTGATTCATTTTTCATCGGAACTCTGCGACAAGCCCCACTACCCGGACATCCTGGACCTGCCCTGCGGACACGGCCGCGTGCTGCGGTGGCTGCGCGCGCATTACGGTTATGCGAACATCACCGCCTGCGACCTGGACCGGGACGGTGTGGATTTCTGTGCCGCGCAGTTCGGGGCCAAGCCCGTGTATTCGCTGCCCGATCTGCACCAGCTCCCGTTCCGCTCCCAGTTTGACCTGATCTGGGTGGGATCGCTCGTGACCCACCTCCGGCGCGACCGCTGGCTCGCCACGCTCGACAACCTGGTCAAGTGGACCCGCGAGTGCGGGGTCATTGTCTTCACCACCCAGGGCCGCACGGTCTCCAGCCTGTTGGCCCGCGGCCGGCGCAACGTCGCCGAAAACATCGACAAACCCGCCCTGCTTGAGGAGTACGCCCGCACCGGGTTTGCCTACCAGCGCTATTTTGAAAGCAACGCCGAGGAAGACTACGGTCTCGCCCTCACCTCCCCCGAATGGGTCATGCGCACGCTCCAGCGTTACCCCGACATCATCATGCGGGCCTACCTTGAGGAAGCCTGGGGCATGCAGGACGTTGTTATTCTCTACAAGAAGGCTGGGCATTTTGAGCCGCTGCTCGGAGTCCCTGAAATGAACACTTCAGCGGAGGTCCGGCCTGGCGCAATCAAACCGCCGGGCCTGCTGGGCAAGTTGTTTGGCCGCTGAGTCCCGGTTCCAGACCGGACTCAGCGCTACTCAACCCGGTCCAAGAAGGCCGCGATCGCGGCATCGGCCACCTGGCCACCCGGACCGTCAGGATTGTAATCAAATGCGTGCGTCGCCCACGGCAGTTCGACGTGCGTGCAGGCCACGCCCAGTTCCGCCAACCGGGCCGCAAGCCGGCGGCTGTGGCGATACCAGACCAGCGTGTCGGGGTAGCCGTGGAGGAGCAGGGTCGGTGGCGACTGCTTCCCGGCCAGCAATTGGGCGCTGGCCGAGGCATAGAGCGCCTCCCGCTCCGGCGTATCGGGTGGCCCGCCGAGGTACTGACGCATCAGCTTGATCGAATTGAGAGCGTCATCCTCCCGGGAAACACCCCAGGCAAAGGCCATGTCATGCGGCGCATAGAGCGCGATGACCCCACGAACCGCCGGATCCGGCGAGCCGTAGGCCACGGCCGTGGCGATCTGGCCCCCGGCAGAGCGGCCCAGGAGCACGAAGCGGTGTTCATCTAGTCCGAGCCGGGCCGACTGGGATTTCAACCAGGCAAGCGCCGCCAGGACATCGTCCCGCGGAGCCGGCCACGGATGCGCCGGCGCCAGCCGATAATTGAGCGCCGCCACCGCCCAGCCCCGGGCGGCCCAACGATGGTTCCATGCGATCATCTGGGTGTTGTCGCCACTCTCCCAGCCGCCACCGTGAATCACCACGATACAGGGATGCCCGCGATCCGGGCTGTTCCGCGTCGTCGGATGATAGAAATCCAGTTTCTGATCCTGGCCTTCAGTCCGCGCATAGACCTCGGTCCGCACGGTCGCCGCTGGCGTGGCGGCCCGCCAATACAACCGCGTCCATGAAAAGTCCTCCCGCAAACGGCGCGCGGCACTGAACGCCGGGCGGAAGAAACCAACCAGCGCCACGACGCATAGTCCGACAATAATCCAACGCCAGCCGCCTTCGGTGGTCAGAACGGCCAGCGCCGCCACCCCCAACGGGCAAAGGGCCAGCCAATGTCCGTACTCGCCGGCCCCGAGCGCCAGCTTCCAAGCGAAGACCGAGTCCGGAGCCCGCACAACGTTGAGCAACGCGGCCAAAGCGGCCCCGGCGGCGAGAAGAAGCAACAGCCAGCGCATGAGATCCATCACTCCGGCCGAGCTGGCCAGAAAGCGCCCCAAATGGGCACAAAAATCATTCCAACCCATCCGCCTTTTTCCCGCCATGCACGAGTAACCCAATAGGTTACTTGTGCATGAGGCGAGGCGACCGCGGCCATGCGGTGATTCTTGCGTGGCCTTTCGGGCTTATTCGTGGCTAATCCTGTGCCTCATGCGCCGTCTCGACCAACTCCTTGCCAACCTCGGCTACTGTTCCCGCCGGGAGGCCCGGGAGTGGATCAAGTCCGGCCGCGTCGCCGTCAAAGGCCAGGTCGAGAAGGATTTTGGGGCCAAGGCATTGCCGGCGGATGTCCTCATCGACGGTGAGCCGCTGGATCATCCCGAAGGCCTCCTGTTGCTCCTGCACAAGCCCGTGGGACTGGTCTGTTCACACGACGAGCGCGAGGGACCCAACGTCTACAGCACGCTCCCGCCCCGCTGGCGCGAGCGCAACCCCCAGATCACTTCCATCGGCCGGCTCGACAAGGAAACGAGCGGACTCCTCCTCCTCACCGACCAGAGCGAACTCGTTCACCGGCTCACCTCCCCAAAACACAAGGTGGCCAAGGTCTATCGAGCCACGCTCCAATCCGACCTGCCCGCCGGTCTGGCGGAAACCTTCGCGTCGGGCACGCTGGTCTTGCCGGGCGAGGACGACCCCTGCGTGCCCGCCGAACTGGCCGTGCTCGGCCCCCGGGAGGCCGAGCTCACGCTCACCGAGGGCAAGTACCACCAGG
>JBDKHE010000160.1:0-6176 GCA_039797805.1 Verrucomicrobiota bacterium | reverse complement strand
GCGTCGCCTATCCCATCCAAAAGGCCGCCGCCGCCATCTACACCGAGGCTGGCAAGCAGCAGACGGGCGAACTCATCAGCAACTACCTCGCCAACGCGAAGCTCATCCGCGACGCGATGACAAAGCTCGGCTTCAGCTGCATTGGTGGCGACAACGCACCCTACATCTGGGTGAACACGGGGCGCGATTCCTGGGAATTCTTCGACCTCCTGCTGAACAAGGCCCAGGTCGTTTGCACGCCCGGCGCCGGTTTCGGCAAGTGCGGCGAAGGCCACGTCCGCATCAGCGCCTTCAACTCCCGCGCCAACGTCGAGAACGCCCTCACCCGCATCGCCGCGGCGCTGAAGTGATCCCCGCCTCCCGGGCGAACCACTTCGTTGAACGCACCCGGCTGAAAGGCTGGGTTCTCCGGTAGGGCGCAGACTCCGTTCTGCGCCTTACAATCCTCGCGGCGGCGAAGGGACTCGTCGCCCCACGATCGAAATCGGTCCGAAAGCCCGCCCCAGGGGCGTTGGGACCTGGCCGACTCCCGCTTCTGCCGGTAGACGCGAGTCCCGGCGATTGCCTCACGCTCCCGGAATCGCGGCGGGCGTGCTGTCGTGCACCCAAAAACGGGAAACGACCTTGTGGTTGCACTTCAGTTCGTAACCAAACTCGGTGTCCTTGATCTTGATCTCGGCAATGCGCCCGGGACGGTTGCTCACCTCCGGCTGGTTGACCGCCTCCTGCCATTCACGCAGGGCTTCCATGCGGGCGGTATCAAAGGCCGATTCCACATCGGTGAACTCACCACACCTCCGGACTTCCTGCGTCAGCCGACCATCGGTGGTCTGCGTAAGCGAAAATCGAAGTACTGAGAATCCGGGTTTCATGGACGTGGCGTGGAGACTTCCACGTGCGCACCCTGTCACGGGTCGCCGCTTCGTGAAAGTTATTTTACACTCTCGCGGTTATTTTTCGACGGCTGCCGCAATCGCGTCCGCCAATTCCTCGGCCTGCTGACGAATCAGCCCGACCAGGGTGCCATGGTCGCCCCCGTTCCAGGTCAAGGGTGTCGCCGTGAAGGTACCGCTGCGGGCCTCGCCACTGCCGGCCGCGGGGGTGATGGTGTAGGTCGCGGACAGTTCCACCTGGTTTCCGTCGGACCGCACCAGTTCGCAGCGCAGCAGGTTGACCACAATGCTGGCGCCGCCGCCCATCGGCCGCAGACGGTTGCGCAGGATCTGTGTGATCGCCTCGTCCAGGGGTTCGGCCCAGCGCACCGCATCAAGATAGATCACCTCGTTAGCCGAGACCCGCACGGCCATGGCGCGATTGCGCAGGTAGCCGGCCATCCGCACCGGCCTGACCGTCGGGGCATCGGCCATCGCCTCAGCCGTGGGCGGTCCGCTCAGGGTGAAATAACGCACCGGGTCCGCCTGCGGCTCCGGCAGGATGTTGCAGCCCGACAGGAGGAGCAGGGAACAGGGGGCCAGGAGCAGGGCGATTCTGGAAAGAGGGTGTTTCATGGGCGTGCGTCTGGTGGGTTTCGCTGGTTGCGGGGCGCGGTTCACTCCGTCTTTTTCTTTTTGCCCACGAGCAGGGCACTCGGGTTGCGCTCGATCGTGCTCGCGAGGTTCTCCAGGGCGGAGGCGGCCTCGGCCACCTGACGGAGCGCGAGGGTCAACTCATCGCCCACATCACCCTGCCGCTGGACAAAGCGGCGCGTCGTCGCCGCGGTTGCCTCGAGCTGCTTCAGTGCGGACTGGGCGTTGGCCAGCGTGGTCTTCAGTTCCGCACTCACGGGTCCGACCTGGCCGTCGATCCGCTCGATGGCTGTCTTGGTGGCGATCAGGGCCGCGTTGAGATTGGTGAAGGCCTGCTTGGCCTCGGGTGTTTCCACGAAGGCGGTCACGGCGTCGGCCGCCCGGCCGACCCGGTCTCCCAGACCCTTCACGTCGGCCTCGCCGAGCTTCTTGTTGGCGGTGATGAGCAGGTGCTTCGCCTCGCTGGAAATACCGGCAAAATCGACTTTCTTCAGGTCACTCAGGATCTCACTGAGGCTGGCCTGGTATTCCGAGATGGCGGAGCGCACGGCGGGCACCACCACCAGCTTGGGCTGCACCCCGAGAGTGGGCGCGGGATACTCCTCCGGATCCATGAAATCCAGCTCGACGAACAACAGGCCCGTGGCGAGCCCCAGCACGCCCAGCTGGGCACGGAGTCCGTGGTCCACCATCGTCTGGATGTCCCGCGCCTCGGCGATCTTCAGCTGCGCACCTTTCTCGTCGGTGATGACATTGCGGCTCAGCTCGCACGTGACCACCACGACCGAGCGGTTGGCCACGTCGTCATAATGCACGGCCAGGTCCACCACCCGCCCCACCCGCACGCCGCGCAACTTCACCGGCGAACCCAGATCCAGCCCGTGGATGGACTCGTCGAAATACACCATGAAACGGTGCGGCTTGCTGAACAGGCTGAGACTGCCCACCGACAGCAACGCGATCAGCCCCAGCGCAAAGGCTCCGAGTACGAACAATCCGACGATGGCGGGGCTGACCTTGGTTTTCACGAAGAGGAATGGTTAATTGGAACGAAGGGAAATGGACAGGAATTTCCGCCGGTCAGGCGGTCGCCGGTGTCGGGCGGTCGCCGCGGTGAAGAAAATCAAGCACCCGCGGATCCCGGCTGTGCTCCGCCAGTTCGCGCGGCGCGCCCTCGGCGATCACGCCCTGCGCGGTGCGGTCGAGCATGATGACCCGGTCCGCGATGCTGAAGATCGACGCCAGTTCATGTGACACCACCACCAGCGTCGTGCCGAACGTGTCGCGCAACTGCAGGACCAGTTCGTCGAGCTTGCGTGACGTCACGGGATCAAGTCCCGCGGAAGGCTCGTCGAGAAACAGGATGTCGGGGTCGAGGGCCAGCGCCCGTGCCAGGCCGGCGCGTTTGCGCATGCCGCCGCTGATTTCCGCGGGATAATAATCCTCGAAGCCCGTGAGCCCGACCTGGGCCAATTTGAGCGAGGTGAGCTCGGCGATTTCTCGGCGCGTCAGCACCGAGTGCTCCTCCAGCGGCAGCGCCACGTTTTCCCGCAGGGTGAGCGAACTCCACAGCGCGCCGCCCTGGTAGAGGACGCCGAAGGTTTTCAGCAGCGCCCGCCGTGCGGCCAGGTCGGCCTCGCTGAACGACCGGCCCATGAAGCGCACCGTGCCCGCCAGCGGGGCGTGCAGGCCGACCAAATTGCGCAGCAGCGTGCTCTTGCCGCAACCGCTGCCCCCGATGATGAAAAACGCCTCGCCGCGCGCCACGGTGAAGTTCAGGTCCTTGATCACCGGCGTGCCGTCATAACCGCAGTCCAGTCCCGCCACTTCAATGGCCGGGGATGCGGGTGGAGAGGCAGGCGTCGGTGCGGGCATGGTCACAGGCCGAGAATGTCAAAGGCCACGGCAAAGATCGCGTCGGACACGATGATGAGCAAGATGGAGGTCACGACCGCCGAGGTGGCCGCCCGGCCCACGCCGACCGCGCTGCGGTCGGCCTCGATGCCGCGCAGGCAGCCGGCGAGCCCGATGATGAGCCCGAAGGTGATCGCCTTGATGACGCCGACCGACACGTCGGAGGCATCCACAATCGTCAGCATCTCCACCCAGTAGGCGGTGGGCGGGATGGAAAGCACCCCGTTGGCCACGGCCATGCCGCCGATGATGCCGAGGGCGTTCGAATAGAGCACCAGCAGCGGCATCATGATAGCCAGGGCGAGCAGACGGGGCAGCACGAGAAAGTCGACGGCCGCGATGCCGAGCGTTTCCAGGGCGTCGATCTCCTCGTTGGCCTTCATATTGCCCAGCGTCGCCGCAAACGCCGCGCCGGTGCGCCCGGCGATGACCATGCCGGTCATCATCGCGCCCATCTCGCGCACCATGGACAGGCCCACGAGGTCGGCCACGTAAATGTCCCCGCCGTACTGCCGGAGCACAATGGCGCCGGTGTAGGCCAGGGTCACGCCCACCAGAAAACTGACCAGGCTCACGATGGGCAGCGCCATCGCCCCGCAATTCTGCATCTCCTCCACGCAGTCGTTCCACCGGAACCGCCGGGGATTTTTCACCATGCGCATCGCCCCCAGGACGCATTCACCGATGAAATGGGAGAACATCCTGGCCTTCCGCACCACATCGAGCGTCGCGTCCCCCACGGCGGTAAAAAGGTTCTCCGAGCGGTCGAAGGGCACGGTGGTCTCATGCGAGGCCACCATCTGCCGGAGCAGCGCATGCACCTTGGGCGGCAGGGCCGAGGTGTCGCAATGCGCCCCGGTGATCCGGCACCATTGCTGGACCTCGAACAGGAAAAGCAACAGCGCGCTGTCCCACTCGCCGATCCCGGCGCTGTCCAGGCGGATCCGCTTCGGTGTGCGCCCTGCCAGAGTCGCGTTCCAGCCCGGTCGCGCATGCGTGATCGCCCAATCCCCGACCATGCGGACGACAAGGGTCTCGCCGTCGAGGTCGGCCTCGGCCTGCGCGGGACGGGCGTGGGTGCTCAGCATAACGGTCAGTTTCTCCTTTGTGGCGGACGGCTCCAGTCAATTCTCTCCGCTCTTCTCCGGCCAGGGTGCCGCCGTCGACGGACGCAGTCGCGCCCGCTCCACCTGCAGCTTCAGCGCGTTGAGCGATTCGAAGATATCCCGCAGGAATTCCACCAGCGAGGCCGTGAGCAGAAAGATGCTGGCGGCAAACAGCGCGAGGATCACGGCGTTCATCTTCCAGCCGAACATGGCCGCGGCAAACAGCGCGACGACCTGCAGGCATGACAACAGCATGCTCAGCCCGCTGTACGTCACCGCTCGCCGGATCATCAGGGCGCGGTTCCACATGATGGTGAGCTGGTCCTCGAGATGCCTTCTCTCCGCGGCATCCGCCGCTGGCACCGCCTCGGCGACCTTGCGCGTGCGGTCGACCACGCGGGCCATGCGGTTGGTGAGCGTGATCATCAGGGCTCCCATGCCGGAGATCAAAATCACGGGAGTGATCGCCAGCTGGATGATGGGCAGCAGGGAGGTGAGTGATTCCATTCGCCGCAGGTTGGGCTTTTCGCGGGGCAGCGCAATCCTGCGCGCAGGACGCGCGGGCCGTTTCCGGCGATCGCGGAACCGGCAGGTTTCCGCCAAGGGATGCAAAGGCTTTTTCCTCGCACCGGGCCCGGGGCACGCGCGATGCTAGCAGCTTCTCCATGTTTCCCGCCTGCGTCCTCTTCGATCTCGACGGCACCCTGATTGACCATTTCAAGGCCATTCACCGCTGCCACACCTACGCGATGACCCGGCTCGGCCTGCCCGCGCCCACGATGGCCCAGGTGCGCCGCGCTGTCGGCGGCGGGGTGGAGGTCGCCGTGGAGCGCCTCGTCGGCCCGCAGCTCAAGGCAGCCGCCCTCGCCATCTACCGTCCGCATTGGGACGCCACGATGCTCGAGGACGTGGAGATGCTGGCCGGGGCCCGCGAATTGCTGACCGCCCTCAAGGCCCGGGGCACACGGACCGGCGTGTTCACGAACAAGCACGGTCCCTCCTCCCGCAAAACCTGCGAGCATCTCGGTCTGGCGCCGCTGCTGGACGGCAACTTTGGCGCCACGGATACCCCGTGGCTCAAGCCCGATCCGGAATTCGGACGCCATGTGCTCTCCGCCCTCGGCGCCACGGCCGCCACCACGTTGCTGGTCGGGGATTCGCCCTACGATTTTCAGGCCGCCCAGAATGGGGGCATGGATTTCATCGGCGTTACCACCGGTACCCACACCGCCGCCGAGCTGCGCGAGGCCGGCGCGAAACGCGTTTGCGCCAATCTGCCCGAGGTCTCCCGCGCGCTCGGCCTGTAGTGCGGGCTTGGCAGGAGGACCCGCGTGACGGCGGACCGTGTATAATTGAGATTTACGTTAACTAGTGACTCTGGCCACGGCCTGCTTGCGATGCTCCCCCACACACCCCGCCCTGCCGGGCACCCCTCTTCCTAGAGGGGATTTCAAGACACGATGATTGGTTCCCCTCAATCAAGAGGGGTGGCGCGAAGCGACGGGGTGTGTCGCGCCTTTGCGTGATCTTCAATAAAACGGCGCGCAGCGTCGCGCACCCTCCCAATATCCTACCCCACGCACCCCAACGCCAAGGCCACCGCCGCCGGCAGCGCCTGCACGTAGAGAAT
>JBDKHE010000159.1:0-5735 GCA_039797805.1 Verrucomicrobiota bacterium | reverse complement strand
TGCGCTCGCCTTTGCCGGCGGGTTGGCGGTGGCTTGGTTTGCCGGCTGGAAGACGACCGATCTGGTCTGGAGCCTTTGGCTTTCCAGCCTGCTGATCGGCTACGCGATGATTGTCTGGATGATCTTCAAACCCTTGTTTTTTGGGCAAGAGAAGCTGGTGAGCAACCTGATGTATCCCGAGGGTGGTCCCGCGCCCGGGGCCGGGGTAGGCTTCAAGGCCCTCACCGTGTTCGGCGGAATGTTTCTGCTGGCCTTCTTCACGGTGCATTTCGGTGGGTTTCATTTTGTGCACTCTGTCTTCCTCTCGGTCTTTTTCCCTTTGAACCCCGGAGATGCCAAGGGGGTCCCGGGACTGGCGCTCTATGGGGAGGTCCTGCAACGCTATTGGTGGTTCCTGCCGGCGGCGGTGATCGCCGAGCGACAGGCGTTTCGCCTGGATCCGTCCCCACGTGTGGCGATGACCGAGACGGAGGGCGTCGGCTCCAAGCGGGCGAAAAAGAAGAAGGCGAACAATGCTTTCGGGGAAGGCCTGATGGCGCCCTACAAAAACGTAATCCGGCTGCACCTGCTGATCTTCTTCTTCGCTTTCGCCCACTTCACCAAGCTGGAAAGTTTTCTGGTCTATGCGGTCGTGTACGCGGCGTATTTTTTCCCGTGGCGTCTGGTGAAGGCGGAGCCGGTGCTGGCCTCGGCGGATTGAGTCGGCGGGGTCGCTTGCGGCCGCCACTTCAGCGGCCGCCGTGTTTGCGTTCCCAGGAGAATTGGAATTGCTGCGCGAGCCCGGCCAGCGGACCGAAATGGGTACGGCCGAAGTGGGCGACCTGGGCGGGTTTCCAACCGTCGAGGCCGTAGCGGCGCGCGAGGGATTTGAGCACCCACGTGTCCACGGGAAAGGCCTCGAGTTTACCGGCGCCGAACAGCAGCACGCAATCGGCGACCTTTTCGCCGACGCCGGGCAATTCCATCAGACGCGCTTTGGCGGCGGCGTAGGGCAGAATTTCCGTTTCCTCGAGCCAGCCGGGGCGCTGCGCCAAAAAGAGCGCGGTCTCGTGAATGAAGCGGGCGCGGAAACCGAGCAGGCAGGACCGGAGCTCGGCCTCGGGAATGGTGGCAAGTTGCGCCCAGGTGGGGAGCGCGTGTTGTGGTGGGGCGCCGGGGCCCTCCGCCACCCTGATGGGGGAGCCGTGGCGTTCGGCGAGCAGGGCAACCATCTGCTTGATCTGGACGATCTGCTTGGTCGCGCTGCAGAGAAAGCCGAGCAACGTCTCTCCGAACGGTTGGCGCAGGATGCGCAATCCGGGAAACGCGGCCAGGCAACGGGCCAGATGGGGATCGCTCCGCCAGGGCAACGAGTCGGTCAAGGAGGCCCAGTCCTGGTCGAGTCCGAGGTAGTGTTGCACGTTGGCGGCGTTCAGACTCCCGGCGCTGCGCCAGAGGAGACGGTCGGATTCGCGCCGGATCTGCACCGCGCCACCGGCCCAGTGGCCGATCCAAACATCCGGCGAACCGGAGGCCAGGTTCCAGCGAAAGGCTTGGCCGCCATCCAGGGTCTCGGCCAGCACGGCGGTAGCGGGACTCCAACTGGTGACGGCTTGCCAGTCACTCCAAGCCGGCTGGTTCATCGGTTCACGGCTGGGCCGGCTTTTCCCAGAGGTAGCTTTTTTCCGTGGCCAGGACCTGGCCGCCGCTGTCGAGCAGATCGAGTTTCCAAGCCACCGGGTTGGCCTTGGCGTCGGTCCAGTCGCTGCCGGTGAGGCCGAGTTGCAGGACGGTGGCGCCCGACTTCAGCGGCACGGTGAAGGTGTGGGTGACGGGTTTGGCGGTGGTGGAGCCGATGACCTCCAGGCGGGCCTGGGCGGTGAGAGAGGCGGCCGGGTTGGTGACCCGCACAAGAAAATAGAAGCCGGCGCGTTGATCAGGCTGGGTGCGCAGGACCGTCTCGCCGCCGGTGTTCTCCTTGCCGTCAAAGTATTCGGAAATGCGTTTGAACGAGGCCGCGTCCCGCCAGCCGGTGTAGACGTGGACAATGGCCAGCTCGGCGGATGAAGCCAAGGTGACGAAGATCAGGCTGAAACTGGTGATAAGGACTCGGGCAAACATGAGGAAAGGGGCAGCGGTCGCTACGTGAGGTAACTTCGCCGGGCTCCCAAGGACACGCAAGAGCAGGTTAGGGTTCGAGATAAACCTTTTTATATTGGTGCAGCCCGAGCGGGGCGGAATCCCAGTTCTTCACCGCGGGATTGATGAGGTAGGTGCGGGCCCCGTAGACGAGAGGCGAGGCGGCGGCCTCGTTGAGCAGCAGGGTTTCCGCCTGTTGAAACAGGGCGAAGCGGGCCTGCGCATCCGCGGTGTTGGCGGCGGTCTGCAGCAACCGGTCGTAGGCGGGATTCGACCAGCCCGACCAGTTGTTGCCATTGCCGGTTTCGCGGAGCTGGAGAAAGGTTACCGGATCGGCGAAGTCAGCCACCCAGCCCATGAGGCCGATGGTGTGGTTCATCGCGGTCTGGGTCTGAATCCAGATCTTTTGCTCGGAAGGTTCGATGGTGACGTTCACGCCCAGTTCCTTCTTCCACATGCCTTGCAGGGCCTCGGCGACCTTGGGCAACTTGTCGTTGTTGAGGGCCTGCACGGAAAGGACCGGCAGGCCGCGTCCCCCAGGGTAACCGGCCTCGGCCAATAGTCGACGGGCTTCGGCGACATCGGTCCGGGTGTGCGTTGTCGAGACGTAGCCGCCGCAATCTGGCGGCACGAAGGATTGGGCCGCGCGGAACGCTCCGTTGTAAACACTGCGGGAAATGGCTTCACGATCAACCGCCAGGGCGAGGGCCTGGCGAACGAGGGGATTGTCCAGCGGCGGCTTGGTGGTGTTGAAATTGAGATACCAGATGTTGAGCAGGGCATCGAGCCGGAGCTGGCGGGGGGATTCCCGCTGGTAGACAGGAATCTTGGAGGACGGGAGGTCGAAGGTGATGTGCAGCTGGCCGGCGCGGAAATTCCGCTCTTCCACATCGGGATTCTCGGTCGGGAAAAAGATGATGTGCTGCAGGCGCGTGGTGGCGGCATCCCAATAACGGGGATTCTTATCCAGTACGATGCGGGCGTTGGGCGTCCATTCGCTGAGTTGGAACGGACCGTTGCCGACCAAGTTTCCCGGACGCGTCCAGGTTGTGCCGGGTTGGTCCATGCGGCCGTGTTTTTCAATGGTGCCGCGGTGCACCGGTAGCCAGGTGGTGTGGCCGGCGAGCGCTGGCAGGTAGGGCGTGGGGCGCTCGAGGGTTACCTGCAGGGTGAAGTCGTCGGGGGTGGCGATGCCGACCGAGGAGAAATCGGTTATCTTCCCGGCGTTGTAGGCCTCGGCATTCTTGATCGGCCAGAGCATGTAGGAATACTCCGCGGCCATGGCGGGCGAGAGGATCCGGCGGAAGGCGTAGGCGAAATCGTGGGAGGTCACCGGGTCGCCATTGGACCAGCGGGCATCGGGGCGCAGGTGAAAAGTCCAGACGAGGCCATCGTCCGATGGGTCCCAACTGCTGGCGACGCCGGGCAGGGCTTGGGAAGTCTTCTCGTCCAACACCGTGAGGCCCTCGAACAGCCCGATGAGGATGTTCATGTCGGTTGCGGCCGTGACGACGTGGGGATCAAGATCGCGGGGTTCCGCCAAATTGCCGATGAGCAAGGTCTGGGTGCGGATGCCGGCGTCCGCGGGTGTATCCCGCTTGGTGCATCCGCCGGAGACCAGAAGTGCGGCCAAAACCAGCAGGCAGGTCATCAATGGGCGGATTATCATGCTGAGGACAGGGTGTTTGGGTCGTGCGGGTGCGCAAGCGAGGAGATGGCGGAACCCGCCTGAAAACAGGCAAGTTCCGGTCGATTGTTCCGATATAGGCTGAGCAAGTGGATACAGCCCAATCAGAAAAACCAGCTGCCGGTGCCCCGGCCGCTGCCGCCCCGGCGTTGCCCGAGCGGCAGCACACGGCGTTGAGGAGTTATCTGCGTCACCTGAGCCACGATGATGGCGATCAAACCGAGGCCGTGCTGGCGCAGCTCGCGCAGGAATTGCAGAAGAAGGGCAAGTCTGCCTTGACCGACGATCCGATGGTCTGGCTGTTTCGCGAAGGTCGTCGTCTGATGATTGAGTCCGGCCTGAAGAGCGACGCGCGGGAAGAATCCGGGCAGCCCGAGGAAGAGGTGGTGTTGGGCGAGAATCTGCGCGCGGTCGTGCACCGGACCATTCACCAGCTGACGCCGAAACAGGAGGAGGCGTTGCGTTTGAAGTTTCAGTTCGGGTTCAAACTGGGGGAGGTGGCGCACATTACGCGCTTGAGCGACCAGGCGGCGAGCGGCCTGCTGCATCTGGCCGTGACCCGCGTCGGGCGGGCCATCTGCACCGCCAAAGGCAGTGAGATGCCGGCGGTCGGCGATACGCGGTTGATCCCTTATGCGTTTGATGAGCTGAACCCGGCGGACAAAAACGATTTCATCCAAAGCAGTGCCAGCAGCAAGGCGCTGTTGGAGAGCGTGGAGGCGGTCCGCGACTGGTGCGCACAGATCCGGCCGGCTCTGACGTCGAAAGCGCCCCGCTTCTCGCGTCGCCGCGCGGGCGCCAGTGGTTGGACGGCGAAACTGGTGGGCGCGGGGCTGGTGATCGCCGTGATCGTGGCGGGGCTGGTTTACTTCCTCAGGCAGCCGGAAACGGCGGTCAAAAGGCCCTGGCAAGCGACCGGAGCCAACGGCATCGGATCCTTGCCGGAAGCCGTGGAGCGCCGACGTCTGGCCGCTGAAAAGAAAGAGCGGATGAAAGCAGACTCCCAAGCAGGCAGCACCCGGGCAGTCGCTAAAACGGCTGCCGCCAAGTCATCGGGACAAGGCCCGGACCAGACGACCATGCTGGTATCGGTCGACGATGTTCCGGCTTTGGCCGGCGAGGACCAAGGTGGATGGGGTGCGGCTGCCATTGCTGACGAGCCGCAGCGTGCGGTGCCAGGCAACCGCCGTAAGATTCCCACCACGCCCGTGAGTCGGGAGAAGAATCCCGCCGAAAGGCGGGGCACGATGGGAGCGCTTGAGCCGACGGAACCGGACGATCGCGCCAAACAACCGTTGGAGTCAGTGGAAACCTTTGCGACGGACGATGCCGCGGCGGCCAACGAGTCGGCGGACCGGCGCGCCGAGATTATACCCAAGGAGAAATCGGCAAAAGCCAGCCAACCGGTTGAACGGGGTGAGTTGGACGAGGGCGCAGGCGCGGGGCAGGAGCAGGCCGACCCAGAAAGCAAGATTGACCAGAAGGTGGTGTCGCCCTCCAGCCTAGGGCAGCTGCGGCGCCCGCTGGAGGGGCGGCTGCAAACGACTGTGCCGGTGCCGAAGACGGCGGTCCTTCTGCGCCAGGTGCCCATGACAACGGCGGGTCCGAACCAGACCGAGCCCTTGGAAGCGACCATGGAACAGGCCCCGTCGCCTTGGAATCCTTCCAAGCGGATCGTGCGGGTGAGTCTCCGGGCCAAGGATGTTCCGTTTCCCGCCAGACCGATGGCCAACGTGGTCTTCGCCGTCGACATCTCGCAATCGATGACGGCCAACGCGCGCCTTGATCTGGTGCGGGAAGGCATCCGGCGCCTGATGGAACGCCTCCGGCCGGAGGATCAGGTGGCGATCGTGACCTACTCGGACCGGGCTGATGTGGCGTTGCCGACCACCTCGGCCGCCCGCGCGGGTGTCGTGCGGAGCTGCCTGGC
>JBDKHE010000158.1:0-7125 GCA_039797805.1 Verrucomicrobiota bacterium | reverse complement strand
GCGGTGCGGCGGCTGCAGTTGTATTTCTTCTTGGTCTCCTCGACGGAGGCCTTCGCCTTCGCGAGCATGCGGTAGAGTTTGTCGAACACCTCGGGCTTGGTCCAATAGTAGTTCTGCTGGTTCTGCAGCCACTCGAAATACGAGACGATGACGCCGCCGGAATTGCAGAGCACGTCCGGGATGATCTCGATGTCGTCGCGCTCGGCCAAGATGGCGTCGGCTTTGTTCGTCGTGGGGCCGTTGGCGCCCTCGGCGAGCACGCGGCACCGGAGCTGGGCGGCGTTTTCCTCGGTGATGACGCGTTCGAGGGCGGCCGGGATGAGCACGGTGCAGGGAAGGGCCAGCAGCTGGTCGTTGGTGATCGGTTCGCCGCCGGTGAATCCCTTGAGGGTCCGGTTGGCGTCAACATGGTCCTGCGCGGCCTTCAGGTCGATGCCCTTGGCGTTGTAGTAGCCGCCGGTGAAGTCGGAGATGGCGATGACCTCGGCGCCCCATTGATAGAGGGAGCGGGCCGCCTCGCTGCCCACGTTGCCAAAGCCTTGGACGACGACGGTCGTCTTGGCCGGCGTGATGTTGAGGTCCTGCAGGTAGGATTTCACAAACCACGCGACGCCTTCGCCGGTGGCCTCGCGGCGGCCGAGCGAGCCGCCGAGCGAGATCGGTTTGCCGGTGATGACGCCGGGATCGAAGTGGCCCTTGTGATTGGAGTAGGTGTCCATCATCCAGGACATGACCTGCTCGTTGGTGCCCACGTCGGGGGCGGGGATGTCCACATTGGGTCCGATGAACGGCAGGATCTCCTGCATGTAGCGGCGGGAGAGACGTTCGAGTTCGTTGGTCGAGAGCCGGTGGGGGTCGACGATCACGCCGCCTTTGCCGCCACCGTAGGGGAGGCCGGCGAGGGAGCATTTCCAGGTCATCCACATGGCCAGGGCGGCGACTTCGCCGAGGGAGACGTCGTGATGGAAACGGATGCCGCCCTTGGCGGGACCGGTGGAGAGGCTGTGCTGAACACGATAGCCCTCGAAAATCTCGATCTGCCCGTTGTCCATGCGCACGGGCATGGAAACGACAAAGCAGCGGCGAGGGCGTTTGGTGCGTTCGCGGACGCCCGGATCGAGTCCGAGGATGTCGGCGGCGAAGTCGAATTGTCGGCAAGCCTGCAAGAACACAGGTGATTGATAGATGGTGTTGTTGAGATCCATGTGGGGGTAGGGCCCGAGGGGCCGGATTGTTATGGCGTCAGGTTGGCAGGGTTGTGGCGTTTAGCAATTTGCTTCCGGCGCCAGTCCGCGTTCAATCCGGGTGCCTTCCCCGGCCCCATGTCCCTCTTCAAGCTCCATTCCGACTACCAGCCCACCGGCGACCAGCCCCAGGCGATCGCGGCGCTGGTGGCATCGCTGCGGGCCGGCAACCGGCACCAGACGCTGCTGGGGGTCACGGGCTCGGGCAAGACGTTCACGATGGCCAACGTCATCGCGCAGCTGGACCGGCCGGCGTTGATCATCTCGCACAACAAGACGCTCGCGGCGCAGCTCTACTCGGAGTTCAAGGCCTTTTTCCCGGAGAATGCGGTCGAGTACTTCGTCAGCTATTACGACTACTACCAGCCCGAGGCCTACGTGCCGTCGAGCGACACCTTCATTGAGAAGGATTCCTCCATCAACGAAGAGATCGAGCGCCTGCGGATCGCCACCACGAGTTCGCTGGTGAGCCGGCGCGACGTGATCGTGGTGGCGAGCGTCTCGTGCATCTACGGCCTGGGTTCGCCCGAGGAGTTCTTCGCCATGCGCATCGGGCTGCAGACGGGCGCCACGCTCAATCGCAACAAGTTCCTCGAGCGCCTGGTCGACAATCTCTATGAACGGAACGACTATGAACTGAAACGCGGCGCGTTCCGCGTGCGCGGCGACACGGTGGACGTGATGCCGGCGTACCTGGAGCACGGGCTGCGTGTCGAGTTCTTCGGCGATGAGATCGAGGCGCTGACGGAATTTGAACCGGTGAGCGGCGCCGTCCTGCGCAAGATCGACCAGTTTGATCTCTATCCGGCCAACCAGTATGTGACCTCCCGCGGCAAGCTCGATGTCGCGCTCGGCCGCATCAAGGCCGAACTCGAGGAGCGGGTCGCGTTCTTCGAGAAAAACCAGCAATACCTCGAGGCCCAGCGCGTTCGCATGCGCACGACCTACGACCTGGAGATGCTGCAGGAAATGGGGTTTTGCAGCGGCATCGAGAACTACTCCCTGCATCTGACGGGCCGCCAGCGCGGCGACCGGCCGTTCTGCCTGGTGGATTTCTTTCCCAAGGACTTCCTGACGCTCGTGGACGAAAGCCATGTCTCGATCCCCCAGATCGGCGGCATGTACAACGGTGACCTCGCGCGCAAGCAGACGCTGGTCAACTTCGGCTTCCGCCTGCCCTCGGCCCTCGACAACCGGCCGCAGAGTTTTGCCGAGTTCCAGCAGATCACGGGGCAGACGGTCTACGTCTCGGCCACCCCGGCCCCGTTTGAACTCCAGTTGTCCTCAGTGATCGCCGAGCAGGTCATCCGGCCGACCGGCTTGCTCGATCCCGAGATCACCCTGCGGCCCACCAAGGGGCAGGTGGAGGATCTGATCGGAGAAGTGCGCAAGGCGGTGGAGCAGGGGGAACGGGTGCTGGTGACCACCCTGACCAAACGACTTTCCGAGGACCTCACGTCCTACATGCGCGATGCGAAAGTCCGGGTTGAGTATCTGCATTCGGACATCGACGCGTTGGAACGGGTCGAGATTTTGCGCAACCTGCGGCAGGGCAATTTCGACGTGCTGATCGGCATCAATCTTCTCCGGGAAGGCCTCGACCTGCCCGAAGTGGCGCTCGTGGCCGTGCTCGACGCTGACAAGGAAGGTTTCCTGCGCAGCGCCACCAGCCTCATGCAGACGGCCGGGCGGGCGGCGCGACACGAAAAGGGGCGGGTCATTTTCTATGCGGACCGGGTTACGGAATCGATCCGGCGCACCACGGAAGAGGTTACCCGTCGCCGGGAAAAGCAGCTGGCCTACAACCAGGCGAACGGCATCACGCCGCGGAGCGTGAAGCGCGGGGTGCAATCGAGCCTCCACACCTATGATGGCACGGGTAGCGAGGAAGAGGCGGCCGTCGCCGAATCAGCCGACGATGTGGCCACCGTGATCGCCGAATTGGAGGACGAGATGCAGATTGCCGCCAACAAGCTTGAGTTCGAGCGCGCCGCCCTGTTGCGCGACCAGATCAACGCCCTGAAGACCGGCGACTACAAGAAGCTGGGTGCGAAACCCGCGACGTATGGGCGCAAAGGGAAGGCGAAAGCCAAAAAGAAGTGAGGGGCGGGCAGGGAGCGGCTCGAGACGTCACCAACCGTCCGGCTCCAATCACTCCGGCTTGGTGGGACCGCCGTGGTTTTGGCGGCACTCGTTCATGACGCGCAACCAGATCTCGCGGAGATCGAAGAGGCGCGGGGTCGCGTATTCCTTGAAGCGCAAGGCGAGCGGGGTGGCCGAGGCATCCGGCTCGTTGAGACGGGCGAGGGTGAGATTCAGTTCGCGGAGGGCCCGCTTGAAGAGCACGACTGCCAGGGTGTAGTCACCCATCTCGAGGGCCTGCACGGCCTGCAAGGCCTGTTCGTTGCCGCGGTAGAAGAGGGCCTGCAGCGAAAAGCCAAGGGCCGGCGCCACATGCTCGGGCTGCACGGCAATCCGCTCCCAGTGCGACAGCAGGCTCAAATAGAGGGCCCGGGTGGAAATGTAGACCGGATTGCGGTGGAGGGTGTAGGGATCCCAGTCGCCTTCAAAAATCTCATCCTCATCCTCAAGTGCATCTTCGGCGTCATAGGCCTCGGGCGGAACGGCCAGCTCCCAGCCCATGCGGCGGGCGGCTTCGTCGATCCGGTCCATCGAGGCGGGCAACTGGTCGTAGTGCTTGATGTAGTCGCGTACGGCGGTCTCCTGACTGTTGAGGTATTTCTGCCAATCGGCCTCGCTCCAGGAAAGCTCCCCGCAGTCGTCCCAGTCGTTATCGAACAGCCCGTCGGATTCAGGATTCGTCATGTAAGGAATGCGCCTTGCGGCGTTGAGTGCACAATGTGTGCCGAAAGTGGTCTGGCAAATAAAATTCGGGTCATGCCGAGAGGTTGGGATTGTCTCGGGGCGGGCAGAGGTTTTTCTGGCCCTATGACCGGTGCACATCATGCCACCGTATTTTTCAGCGGCCGGGTGCAGGGCGTGGGCTTTCGCTACCAGACGTTGCAGGTGGCGAAGGAGTTCGACGTCTCGGGGCAGGTGAAAAATCTGCCGGACGGGCGCGTGCAGCTGGAGGTCGAGGGTCGGTCGCAGGAGGTCAACGATTTCATCACCGCGGTGCGGGAACGCATGGAGGGCTATATTCGCAAGGTGGAAGAGTCCGCCGCCACGCGCCCGCCGCAATTCAAAGGATTTTCCATCGTGTAGCCGGGCATGCTCATTGGCGACCATTGGGCCGTCGAACTGGAAGGCTTTGTTAAGAGCTATCCGGCAGGGTGGTTGCGTCGTCCGGTGCCGGTGGTCGGTCCGGTTTCGCTGAAAATCGCCCGTGGCCAGGTCCTCGGTTTGCTCGGGCCCAACGGCTCCGGCAAGAGCACCGTGCTCAAAGCGCTGGCCGGATTGATCCGGCCGAGCGCGGGATGTTGTCGCATACTCAATCATCCGGCGGGAAGCGACGCCGGTCGCAGAGAGGTGGGGTATCTGCCGGAGTCCGTGCGGTTGCCGCCTTATCAAACGGGGCGGGAATTTCTGCACTACTGTGCCGGTCTCAGCTCATTGGGCGGGAGACAGGCGGCAGGGCGGGTTCAGACGGTGATCGAATGGGCCGGGTTGGGGCGCGCGATTGACCGGAGGATCGTCACTTACTCGAAAGGTATGCGCCAGCGGATGGGTCTGGCTCAGGCGCTCCTGCACGAGCCGCAGGTCGTGCTGCTCGACGAGCCGGCGAGTGGATTGGATCCGCAGGGCCGGTTGGAGCTGTCCCGTCTGATCCGCGAACTGGCGGCGCAGGGGCGGACCGTGCTCTTCAGTTCGCATCTGCTGGTCCAGTCGGAGCAGCTCTGTGATCGCGTCGCCATCATCGGGGCCGGCCGCTTGTTGTGGGAAGGAGCGCCCACGCTCCAAGCCGATGGCCGGCTGGAGGCGGAGCCCGCGCTCTCGCGCTTGGAGAAGATATATCTGGAGAAACTGCATGACCAAAAATGAACGAGATCGGATTGGCGTCGGGGCGCCGTTGCGCCGGGTAGGGTGGGTGGCCCGCCAGGCCCTGGCGGAGGCGTTGCGCATGCGGCTGACGGTGCTGTTTGCGCTCGGCGGCGCAATGCTCGTGCTGATGGCGCTCCGGCTGCGCGAGTTCAACTTCGGTCATGCCGAGCTGAAATTTATCAGCGATTTCGGTTTGGGCGCGATCGGCCTGATGGGCACGCTGCTCGCGGCCTTGGGGACGGCGCATCTGTTTTTCAGCGACATCCACGGCGGCGTGATCGGTTGCCTCTTCACGCGGACGCTGCGGCGGTGGGAGTATGTGACGGGGAAACTCGTCGGAGTCATGGCGCTGCTCGCCCTTTATGTATTCGTGCTGGTGGCGGTGCTCGCGCTCGTGATCGCCTGGCGCGAAAGGGAAGTGGCGGGGAGCTTCTTCCCGCTCGCGCGGCTGCTGCAGGCGGGGGCGTTGGTGTGGCTGAAACTCTCACTCGTGGCGGTCATGACGCTGACCGTGTGCACGTATGCCGGGTCGATGCTGTTTGCGGCGCTGGCGGGCCTGATGTTGGCGCTGGTGGCGCAGCTGCGACCCTTGGCCCAGGCGGCGCACGGGCTGATCTGGTTGCGGGTGTGGCCGAACCTTGGCGTGTTTGACGTCGAGCCGTTGTTGAACGGACTGGCCGTTTCCTTGCCGTCTCTGCTCCTCTACTGGCTGGGGTACATGGTTCTTTTCACCGGAGTTGCCGCCTATGTCTGCCATCAACGCGATTACTGATCGGGTGGCCCGATGGCTGCCGCCGGTCCTGGTGATCGTCGCGGCGGCGGGTCTGCGTTCCTTGGAAACGGGATTGTTGGCCCCTGAATCGCGGGAGCGCCCGCGCCTGGCGGCCTTGGCGGGGAGCGGCGGATCGCTGGCCGTCCTCGGCGGCATGCGGTCGGCAGTGGCGAGCGGGTTCTGGCTGCGGGCCAACTTGGCCTGGGAAAGTCGCGATGCGGCGGAAACCACGGCCTTGCTGTATTTGACCGTGGCCGCGGATGAACGGCCGCTTTCTTTCTGGCTGAATGGTGCGCGCATGTTGGCGTACGATCTTCCCGAGTGGCGCATCGAGCCGGGCAGTCCGGCCGCCTGGCAGGAGCGGATTCGCACGGAACACGCTGCGGTGGCGCTGGCGTTTCTGCATCGTGGCGAGGAGTGGCGGGGCCCGGCGCCGGAGTTCACGATGGAGATGGCTACCATCCGCCTGCGGGTATTGGGAGATCAGGAGGGGGCGGCACGGCTCTATCGTCAGGCGGCGGAGCAGCCGGGCGCGCCGTATTATGCCGCCCGCATCCATGGCGAACTGCTGCGCGGCCTCGGCCGTCCGGCGGAGGCACTCGCCTGGTTGCGCCAGATCCTGCCCGGGCTGCCGGAAGATGATCCGGCGGCGCGGCGGGATGTCGTCGAGCAACGCATCAAGGAACTTGAGTCGGTCGTCGGTGAAGGGTAACGCTGCGTGCATGTCCCTGCGTCCCTGGCTCGAAGCCTCCCGTCCCAAGACCCTGCCGGCGGCCATCATTCCGGTGATGGTGGGCACGGCGCTGGCCGTGGCGCATCGGTCGGCCGACTTCGGCCGTGCCGCGATCTGTCTGGCTTTTGCCCTGCTGGTGCAGATCGGCACCAATTTCGCCAATGACTATTATGATTTTGTGCAAGGGGCCGACACCGCGGAGCGCGTCGGGCCACGCCGCGCCGTGGCGGCCGGATTGATCTCGCCGCGGGCCATGCTGGTGGCGACGTGGCTGGTGCTGGCCGTGGCGTTTGCCGTCGGGCTTTTGTTGGTACGCGAGCGCGGGCTGGTTTTGCTGCCCATCGGAGTGGTCAGCATCATCTGTGCGATCGCCT
>JBDKHE010000157.1:0-3890 GCA_039797805.1 Verrucomicrobiota bacterium | reverse complement strand
TGCTGTTCGCCCGGCGTGACTTGGTCGAGGGTGGCCGCTTCGCGCGCGGCGCGGGCGCGCTCGGCGGCGGCCAGCGCGACCTGGCGGGCCGCGAGACCTTCCCGGGACGTGGTTTCCCAATACATCTGGTAGCGGGCGTCGTGCAGGCGGAAGAAGGGAATCAGGTCGAGACCGGTCGGCGCCGCGGGTTCGACGATGTCGACCAGCCGGAAATGCAGCGGACCGGCCGCGGGATCCGCCACGACCTTGGCAGGAATCGCCTTGGCGTCGGCCAGCACCACGGGCGCCTGATCGAGCGGCAGCTCCGGGCCCGCCGCCACGTGGGCCATGCGGGCATCATCCGCACGCAGGCCGGTCAGTTCCCAGGTGCCGGCCGGATGAGCCAGCACGATCGGCCCGTGCAGAATCGCGTACCAGGGCGAGCCGTCCGGCAGGCCTTCCACCGTGGTGGTCATCGGCAACGTGAGTTCGACTTTGTCCCCGTCCCGCCATTCGCGGCGCACGGCGACGTAGGAGGAAGGGGCGGCAGTGACGGCCACCGGCTCGCCGTTGACCGTGATGGCGAAGGTGCCGGGCGCGACCCAGCCGGGTTGGCGCAGGTGGAGCGTGAAGGTCTGCGGCTGGGTGAGCCGCAACGTGAGCCGCGAGCGCTCCTCGTCGGGAAAAGCCGTGTCCTGACGCAAGGTGAGTCCCAGCGGGGCATCCTGCAGTTCGGAGGCGATGAACAGGTTGACGTAGATCCCGTCGCGCGCGCGGGCGTAGATGAATTCGCCGTACTTGCCGGGATTCTCCATGCCGGTGCCGACGCAGCACCAGAAGCCCTCGCCCGGCACCGAGTAGACGCGGTAGTGGTCCGGCCGGATCGGCGTGAAATAGACATACCCCGGATGCGTGGGATTGATGGAAGCGAGGATGTGGTTGTAGAGCGCGCGCTCGTAGTAGTCGGCGTAGGGCGCGGCGGGCGCGCGGGCGAACAAGCCCTCCGTGAGGCGGAGCATGTTGTAGGTGTTGCAGGTTTCGGGGCCCTCGCGGTTGAGGAGCAGGCCGTGAAAATCGTGCGGGTCGTTGAAATGCTCGGACACGCTGTTGCCGCCGAAGGCGACGGAGCGGTGCCGAGTCACGGTGTTCCAGAAAAAGCGCGCGCCGGCCTCCGCCGACTGGTCGCCGGTCAGCGTAGCGATGCGTTCGAGGCCGATGACCTTCGGGATCTGGGTGTTGGCATGCTTGCCGGTGAGCTTGTCCTCCTGATGGATGAGCGGGTCGAGGATGGCGTGGTGGTTGAAGCGCTCGGCCGCCGTCAGGTATTTCCGGTCGCCCGTGATTGCATAGAGATCGGCCAGTACCTCGTTCATGCCGCCGTGCTCCTGGTTGAGCATCTGCTGCATCTGCGCGTCACTCAGCCGGTCCGTGAGAGCCACACACCAGTCTCCCAAGGCGACCAGGACGGCGCGCGCCTGGGTGTTGCCGGCTTCCTGATAGGCGTCGCGCAAGCCGGCAAAGGTCTTGTGAACGTTGTACCACGGCACCCATTTGCGGTTGATCGCCTGAATGTCGCCGGCGCCGATCGCCGTCCACAACGCGCGGCTCCCGGGCACGCCGCCAATGTATCCGTCACCGTAGGCCTGCTGACAGGCCGACATTTCGCCGACCATGTAATCCAGCCGCTGGCGGAGCTGGGCATCGGGGGTGTCGTCACCGGACGCGATCATGTTGGCGAGCGCGGAGAGGTAATGCCCCGCCGTGTGGCCGTCGAGGCCGCCGCTCTCCCAGTTGCCGTACGGTTTCGCCTTGGCCGGCAGGCCGGCCTCCCGCCGGAAGGGCGCGAGCAGGCGGTCAGGCTCAAGCGCCAGGACGTAGGCGCGGTTGGCCGCCACCGCCTCGGCGAAGGGACTGCCGGGCAGCAGGCGAACCGCGCTGAGCGGGAAAAGCTGTGCCGGTGTGTCCGGCGTGATCGCGGAGACCGTGCTCGGATTCGACGCGAAGGCCGGCCCGGCGACGGCGCACAGCAACGCCAGGGCGAGGTGGCTTCGAATCAATCGCAGGGAAGTAAAGTGCAGGGGAGGGTACATCGGAGAGGCGCGCGGGCGGCGCGGGGGTGAAGTGATCCTAGGTCACGCCGGCGGGGACGCGAGCCGGGTGACACTTCACCGTTAGGTAGGGCGCGGCCGTTGGCAAGCGGCCGGTCGGACGGGATCGTGCCTCTCCGCTCGGCTATCGCGAAACCGGTTGCTCCCGGATCATTTTCCCAGGGCGATCTCGAGTTGCGTGAGAGAATGGGCCGGGAAAGTGTGGCTGATCCGGTTGCTGGTGAACGCGAGGCTGCTGGTGACAATCCGGACCTTTTCCTCCGTGGCGGTGTTGGTGGCTTCGATGGAATCGGCGTTGACGAGATGAACTTGGCCCTTGCCGGTGTAGGCGCCGGATTGCAGCTCGAGGTCAGCCGGAATGGCTTCGGTCTCGCTGCGATTCACGACGTTGACGAACAGCTTCCCTTCGGCCTCGTTCAACACGGCGGTGACATCGAGGATCGGAATGGCCTTGAAGACCGCGTTGTCGTAACTGGCGCAACGCGTGTACACGTCGAGCGCCGTGCCGCGGCAATGCTGCGAGTACAGATAGAACGGGTAGTAGAGTGAGGTCTTGTAGTCGCCCTCGGGGGTGATGCCGACGAGACTGCTGAGAAAGGTCAGGTTCGCCATCTTGACGATGTCCGCATGGCGGATGAAGGAGTTCAGGTGCTGGGCCAGCAACAAGGGACCGGCGAGGTTGTTGCCGCGGGCACCGTATTCGTCGAAGGAGATGGAGATCGGCCGTTCCGAGCCGGATTTGATCATCGCCTTCTGGATCTGGCCTTGGGTGACCTCAATGATGCGATCAATCTCCCGGCCCAACGACATCTGGTCGGCGAAGGTCGGCTTGTCGATGGCCCGCAGGACCTGGAAAACGTAGCGGTGGAGGGAAAGGTAGTCGATGACGCCGGCCATGTTATCGAGCACGTAGTCGCTCCAGTCGGTCCAGCCGTCCTTGGGATCGTAGCTCTTGGTGACCAGCGGATAGTTCGAGGGTCCGGCGGCGATCAGAAGGATGTCCTTGTCGACGCCGCGCATGGTCTTGGCCGCCTCGAGGGCGAACTTCACGTAGTCCTCCTTGTTCTTGTGGCCGAGCTGCCACGGACCGTCGGGTTCGTTGCCGAGCGCCCAGTATTTGACCTTGTAGGGAGCCGGATGGCCGTACTTCACGCGGAGGTCGGCGTAGCGCGTGCCGGCGGGCGCGTTGGTGTATTCCACCCAATGGGCGGCTTCCTCGATCGTGCCGGTGCCGGCGTTGATGCAGATGAAATTCTCCGCCCCGACGAGGTTGCAGAAGGCCACGTATTCATCGGTGCCCATCTGGTTCGATTCGGTCCGGGTGCGCGAAAGGTCGAGGCTGACGGGACGCTGGTCCTTGGGCCCGATGGCGTCCTCCCAGTGGTGGCCGGAGACAAAATTGCCGCCGGGCCAGCGGATGGCGGAGACGTTCAGGGACTTGATCTGCTGGATGTAGTCCTTCCGGAAACCGTTCGCGTCCGCGAGCGGCGAGGCCGGGTCATACAGAGGCCCATAGACCACGCCCGGACCGAAACCGCGCCCGACCGGCTCGAGGAAGCTCCCGTAAATGTTGGGGTCGATGGCTCCGATCGTGCGATCGGGATCGATCTTGATCAGCGCGGGTTGCGCGGCCGGAAGCTGGCCGAGGGTCAGCCCGGCCAGAATCAGGGAAATAAGGAAGCTTGGGGTTTTCATCGGACGTGTGGTTGGGTTGATGGAGGTGAAACGCGACCTTCGGGCGCGTTGATTCAGGCGGGTGGCACCTGGTCGAGCGGACGCAGGTGCCAGCGTGAGCCGACGGAG
>JBDKHE010000156.1:0-5944 GCA_039797805.1 Verrucomicrobiota bacterium | reverse complement strand
TCGGCACGAGGACCAGGCGGGTGGCCGGCGCCGCGCTGGCGGCACCGGCGTCGCGGAAGCCGACCTTGACCGCCATCTGCGGCAAGATGCGGGGATCGAGCTGGTCGAAGCCGACGCGGACACGCACGGTGGATTTCTGGCGGTCGGCCGTGGGGATGATGGCGATGACTTTGCAGGGGATTTTCCAATCGGGATAGGCGTCGAGGGTGGCCACGACCTCCTGGCCGGCGGTGACGCGGTTGATGTAGCTCTCGTTCACGTCGATTTCGATCTCGCGGGAATCCATGTCCACGATCGTGCAGATGCCGGTGCGGGTGAAGCCGCCGGAGGACATTGGGGAAATCATCTCGCCCGGCTGGGCGTTCTTGGAGGTGACGATGCCCGCGAAGGGCGCGCGGATGATGGTGTCGTCGAGCTGTTGTTGCCAGATGGCGACGGTGCGTTCGGCGACGGTCACGCCGGCCTGCTGCTGGGCCAGCCGGGCGCGGAGGGCACCCGCGGCGGCGGTGGCGTGGTCGAAGTCGGCCTGGGCGGCGACGCTGCGCGTGAGCAGGGCCTGCTGGCGGGCCAGATCCTGTTCCGCCTCCTTGAGGCGTACCGAGGTTTCGGCGATGGCGGATTTGGCGGCGTCGAGCTGGGCATGCGCCAGCCGGAGGTTGGCCTGGACGTTGGTGTCGTCGATGCGGGCGAGGATATCGTCGGCCTTTACGGTGTCGCCCTCCTCAATGAGGATTTCCATCACCTTGCCGGTCGCCTTGGAGGAGACGGTCGCCTCGCGGCGGGCGGTGACATAGCCCGAGGCGTTGAGGACGGTGCGTTCGCCGGGGTTGCCGGTGATGGCGCGGACGGAGGTCGTGCGCACCTCCACGGGCTTGGGCCGCGTGCCGTACCAGACGGCGAGGCCGGCGCCGACGAGCAGGAGAATCAGAATCACCCAAAGGCGGCGGCTGGTGGCGGGGACCGGACGGTCGTCGCGTTTGATGCGCAGATCATCGAGGCGGGCGGTCGGCGGGGTCATGACAGCGAAGAACAAAATATCAACGGACGGGAGGGGCAATGGCGAAAGCGGGATCTGCCGCGCACCATGACTTCTTTCCCGCGGCATGACTTCCCTCATACGGGGGAGACGAGGCGGCTTGAACTCCGCCCGCGTTTCCCCCATCGCTGAGGTTTCTCATGCACGCTGCGACCGCTCCCCAGATCGACGCCCTGTTCCAACAAGCCTTTGGCCGCGCCCCCACGGTCATCGCCCGCGCCCCGGGCCGGATCGAGTTCATCGGCAACCACACCGACTACAACGGCGGCGCCGTGCTGGGCGCGGCGATCAACCGGTATGTGACCGTGGCGGCGGCGCCCAACGCCGACGGCAAGATCCGCCTGCAGAGCGCCGGGGCGGACAACCAGATCGTCCTCGAGCGCGTCCCGGCGGAGCGCGTGACCGGCACGGACTCCTGGATCAATTACCCGCTGGGCGTCTGGAAGAGTCTCGGTGATTTCAAGCTGCCGCAGCCGACCGGCTTCGACCTTTACGTGACCTCCGACCTGCCGGCGGGCGCCGGGCTGAGCAGCAGTGCCGCGCTGGAACTCGCGACCGCGCTCGTGCTGTTGAAACTGGCCGGACGCCCCGGGCTGCCCCCCGCGCAGCTGGCGGCGCTCGGCCGCCATGCGGAAAACAATCACGTCGGCGTGCCGTGCGGGATTCTCGACCAGGGGACGAGCGCGCACGGCCGGGCCGGGCACCTGGTCCATATCGACTGTCGCGGACCGTCCTTTGCGGTCGTGCCGTTTCCGGGGTCGGCGCACCTGTGGATTTTCAACACCCGGGAGAAGCACGCCCTGATCGACGGGTATTACGCGACGCGTCACCGGGAATGTCTCGACGCCGCGAAGACGCTCGGCGTGGCCTTGCTGGCCGACCTCACTCCGGCGCAGCTGGCCCCGCTCGCGGGCCGGTTGTCCCCGGACTCGGCCAAACGCGCCCAGCACATTGTGGCCGAGCATGCCCGCGTGCAGGCCACGGTCGCCGCGCTGGAAAAGGGCGACCTGGCCGCAGTCGGGCGTCTGCTCACGGCCTCCCACCGGAGCTCGCAGCATCTCTTTGAGAACAGCACGCCCGCGCTCGACCGCTTGGTGGATCTGTTGGAGAAGCATCCGGCCGTGTACGGCGCGCGCCTGACCGGCGGTGGCTTCGGCGGCGCCGTGATGGCGCTGACGGGCGATGCCTTCACCCAAGCCGACGCCGAGGCGATCGCTGCGCAATCCACGCCCAAGCCGGACATCTTGCACCTGCTCAGTGCGGATGGAGCGGCGTTGGTAGGCTGAAGCCCCGCTTGCGCGCAAGCGGGCGGGCGGGATGTCGCGCGGCAACCGGGAGCGACCCGATTGCGGTTGCCACTGATCACGGGTGAGGGCAATGACGTGGGGATCGTGACCTGGGCCGGCGCGATCCTTCCTCCCATGATGACAATGACATTGCTCGGATTATTGATTGGCGTGGGCCTGGCGGCCCTTCTCACCCTGCTCGTCGGGGTTTACACCATCGGCCCGACGGAAAGGGGCGTGCTCACGACGTTCGGACGGGTCCAGCGCACCCCGGGGACGACGGCCACGGATCCTCAGTTGGGTGCCTTGCTGACCGAAGAGGAAAAGCAGCGCTACAACTACCCTAACATCCGGGTCATTCCGCCGGGCGGCCCCTATTTCAAGTGGCCCTGGCAGAAACTCTACAAGGTCGACATGACCATCCAGGCGATCGACATCACCTGGGACCCGGACATCAAGCAGGATACGATCGAGGCCGTGACCAAGGACAACCTCACCGTGCAGATCTCGGGGCAGATCCGCTGGAAGCCCTGTGAACGCAACCTCTACGCCTACCTCTTCGGGGTCGCCCGCCCGGCCGCCCACGTCGTGGGCTATTTCATCTCGGTGTTGCGCGACCGCATCGCGACCTTCCACGGGGAGAGCCACGACGGCGGGGTCGAGGGTGTCTCGATTAACGACCTGCGCCGCAACCTGTCCCTGATCAATTCCTTCATGGAGGAATCCTGCCGCAAGACCGCCGCGCGTTACGGCGTGATCCTCGATGCGGCGCTGATCACCAACATCGATCCGCCGAGCGACGTCGACGAGGCCCTCGCGTCCATCAACACGACGCAGAACCAGGTCGCCGCCTCGATCAGCCAGGCGCGCGCCGACGCGGACCAGAAACTCAAGATGGCGGAGCAGGCCGTGCAGATTGCCGAGAACCGCGCCGAGGCGGAAGCCGCCCCGATCCTCGAACTCGGCCGCACGCTGGCGGCCATGCATGCCTCCGGTGGCAAGGCCGCGCTGGATGGTTACCTGCGCAACGCGACCCTGCCGCTCCGGGAAAAGGCCGCCCAGACGGTCCTGAAAATCTGACCCCCACGTCCCATGAACTTCCTGATTTCCGTCATCATCGGCTTCATGCTCACCTTCGTGGGCACCGTTATCCTGGTTGCGATCGGCCGGATATTCCAACTCTGGCGCGTGCTCCCGGAGCGCACGGTGCTGGTCTATACCTTTTTCGGCAAGGTGGTCGGGCAGGTCGACGAGCCCGGCCTGTTTCTGCCGATCATGCACTTTGGGCCCAAGGCGCTGCTGTTTCCGCTCTTCGGCAAGGCCTACACGGTGCAAACCCCGGTCTATCAGGCCTACCTGCGCAACCAACTGGTGAACTCCGAGGAAGGCGCCCCGATGGGTGTCGGCATCTGGTTCGAGATGTACGTCCAGGATCCCAAGGCCTTTCTCTTCCAGAATTCGGACCCGATGGGCTCGCTCAACGCCAACGTGGCGACGGCCGTCGTGAAACAGCTTTCCAACCTCAAGCTCGACGTGCTGCTCGAGAACCGCGACGCCCTTTCCCGCAAAGTGCGCGAGGAGGTCTCGCCGACCTCTTCACAGTGGGGCTTCAGCCTCGGCTCGACCTACATCCGCAAGGTCGCGTTCCGGGACAAGGGCATGATCGCGGAAATCCAGCGCAAGGTCGTCAACCGCCTGAGGCAGGTCACCGCCGCCATGCGCCAGGCCGGAGAGAACGAGGTCGCCATCATTCACTCGGAGGCGGACAAGAAGGCGGCCCAGCGGCTGGGCCAGGCGCAGGCCGTTCGTCCGCAGGTCGTCGGCGCCGCGCTCGCCGAGGTGCAGCGGCAGACCGAGGTGGCCGATGCGTTGTTCGCGCTGCTGGATCTGCAGGCGACGATGAAGAGTCCGGGCAAGATCGTGCTCGCGGCGCCCGACACCGCCGGACTGCTCCTCAACAGCTGAGCGGGAACCGCGCCGCGCGGACGGCGCTGGCAGGTCGCGTGGGCCCGCCTGAATATTCATCCGCCGGCGGGCGGGCGAGCCCGTCCGGAGGCCGGGCTTCCAGCGCGGGCCGCCGGAGTTGCGGGCCGGAGTATTTCGCGCTTGGACGCGGGCGCAGGATGTCCTTTATGGCCCTGACTTTCCCATGAAATCCCCCACATGGCTTCGCCTTGCTCTTTGGTCCTTGGTCGTGGCCCTGGGCGTCACCGCGATCGGCGTGCTGGCCTGGTCGCGCGGCGAGCCGGTGAGCGCGCTGTGGATCGTGGTGGCGGCGGTCTGCGTGTTTGCGGTTTCCTACCGGTTTCACTCGGCGTGGCTGATGGCGAAGGTGCTGACGCTCGACGAGCTGCGGGCACCGCCGGCGGTGGTGCAGGAGGATGGCCGCGATTTTGTGCAGACGAACAAGTGGATCGTGTTCGGTCATCACTTCGCGGCGATCGCCGGACCCGGGCCGCTGGTCGGGCCGGTGCTAGCGGCGCAGTTTGGTTTCATGCCGGGCATGCTCTGGATGCTGATCGGCGCGACCTTGGGCGGCGCGGTGCATGACTGCGTGATTTTGTTCTGCTCGGTGCGCCGGGGCGGCAAATCGCTCGGGCAGATGGTGCGCGACGAGGTCGGCCCGTTTGCCGGGTTGGTGGCGCTCGTGAGCATCCTTGCGATCATGGTCATCTTGCTGGCGGTGCTCGGGCTGGTGGTGGTCAACGCGCTGGCCGAGAGTCCCTGGGGCTTGTTCACCATCGCCGCGACCATGCCGATCGCGGTCGCGATGGGGTGCGCGATGCGTTATGGTCCGTCTGGCGGACGCTCCCTGGCGTTGATCAGTGTCGGTGGCGTGGCCGCGCTGCTGCTGGCGGTGTGGGGCGGACAATTCATCCACGGCTCGGCGTTGGACGGCTGGCTGACGCTGCGCGGCACGACGCTGGCGTGGTGGATCATGGGCTACGGCATCGTGGCCTCGATTTTGCCCGTGTGGCTGCTGCTGGCGCCGCGCGACTACCTGAGCACGTTCATGAAGATCGGCACGGTGGCCGCCATGGGCGTGGCGATCGTGCTGCTGGCCCCGATGCTGAAGATGCCGGCCCTGACCCGCTTCATCGATGGCACGGGCCCGGTGGTGGCGGGACCGCTGTTCCCCTTTGTCTTCATCACCATCGCGTGCGCGGCGGTGTCGGGATTCCATGCCCTGATTGCCTCGGGCACGACGCCGAAGCTGCTGATGCGCGAAAGCCACATCCGCACGGTGGGCTACGGGGCGATGGTTACGGAAATGGTCGTGGGGCTCATGGCGTTGATCGCCGCCTGTGCGATGGAGCCCGGGGAATATTTCGCGATCAACATGAAGGGCGATCCGACCGCCGTGACAGCGAAGGTGAGCGCGTTGGGCTTTCCCGTGACGACCGGGCAGATGGAGGAGCTCGCCGCCAGCGTGGGTGAGAAAACCATGGTGGGCCGCACGGGCGGCGCGCCGACCTTTGCGGTGGGCATGGCCCAGATGTTTGCCGGGGTGTTCACGCCTCGCGCAGCCTCGGTGTCGGCCCCGGCCGGCGAGATCAGCACCGGGGCGCTGGCGCTCTGGTACCATTTTGCGATCATGTTCGAGGCCTTGTTTATCCTGACG
>JBDKHE010000155.1:0-5343 GCA_039797805.1 Verrucomicrobiota bacterium | reverse complement strand
GCCATCCTCGGGGCGACCGGCGCCGGCAAAAGCGTGTTGATGAGCCTGATCCCGCGCTTCTTTGACCCGACGGCCGGCCGGGTGCTGCTCGATGGCCATGACGTGCGCCGGCTCGATCTCGACGACGTGCGCCGGAACATCGGCATCGTCTTTCAGGAAAGCTTCCTGTTCTCACACACGGTCGCGGCCAACATCGCCTTCGGCCATCCCGAGGCCACCCAGGAGCAGATCGAGCGCGCGGCGAAGATCGCCGCCGCCCACGATTTCATCATGGCGCTGCCGCAGGGTTACGAGACCTTGCTCGGCGAGGGGGCGCAAACCCTGTCAGGCGGCCAGCGTCAGCGTCTGGCCATCGCGCGCGCCGTGCTGCTGGAGCCGGCCATCATGCTGCTGGACGACCCGACCGCCGCAATCGACAGCGAGACCGAGCATGAGATCTTCACGGCCCTGGACCGCGCCATCGAGGGTCGCACGACGTTCATCGTCGCCCACCGGCTGAGCACCCTGCGCCGGGCGGACTTCATTCTGGTGATGGAAAACGGCCGCATCGTGCAGCGCGGCACCCATGCGGAACTGATGCGCGTGCCGGGTCCATACCTGCACGTGGCCAATCTCCAGTTGCTGGATGCGCGGGACCTGCAGCCGTCCCAAACCTCGGAGGGCCGGCCATGAGCACCGCGCGACCGCACCATGACCATGGTCTGATCCGCCGGCTGCGGGATGACGAGGACGAGACGCTGCAGAAGCCGCTCGAGTGGGGCCTGATCCGCCGGCTCTTCACGTACACCGCGCCCATCAAAGGGAAGGTCGCCACCCTGGCGATCCTCACGCTCATCCGTTCGGCGCAGCTGCCGGCGCTGGGCTGGGTGATGTCGCTCATCATCAAGGGACCGATCACCGGGCGGGACTTTGCGGGCATCGCGTGGGGCGTGGCCGGCTACGGGTTGCTGGCCCTGTCCACGGACTTCCTCTTTCACTTCCGCCAGCGATACGCGCTCGAGATCGGCGAAACCGTCGTGAACGGGCTCCGCGCCGACCTCTTCGCCAAGACGCAGCGGCAGCCGATGAGTTTCTATCATCGGGTCAAGATCGGGCGCATCATCGGACGGGTGACGAGTGATGTGGAATCCGTGCGCACCGGCATCCAGGACGTGCTGTTTGTCAGCGTCATCCAGTTTGGCTCGATGGTGTTTTCCGCCGCGGTGATGCTGTGGAGCGACTGGGTGTTGTTTCTGGTGGTGCTGGCGATGGCGCCGGTGCTCTGGCTGCTCAACCGGCATTTCCGCGTGAAGCTCAGCCAGCACACGCGGGCCTCGCAGGAAAGCTTCAGCCGGGTCACGGCGACGCTCGCCGAATCGGTCGGCGGCATCCGGGTAACGCAGGGCTTTGTGCGCCAGGAAACCAACGCCGGACTGTTCCGCAATCTGCTCTTCGACCACGCGCGCTACAACATCGCGCTGGCGCGCACCTCGGCGATCCTCACGCCGTTGCTCGAGCTGAACAGCCAGTTCTTCGTCGCCACGTTGCTGATGTTCGGTGGCTGGCGCGTGTTTCATGGCGACATGACCATGGGCGGGTTGATCACGTTTTTCCTGCTCGCCAACCAGTTCTTCGCGCCGATCTCGATCATCGGGAATCAATACAACCAGGCGTTGATCGCCATGGCGGGCGCCGAACGCGTGTTCCGGCTGATTGACCTGAAGCCGGATTGGGAGGACGACCCCGCTGCCACCCCGTTGCCCGCCAACCGGGGGACCGGCGCCAAGGTGGAGTTCCGTGCGGTGACCTTTGGCTACGACCCTGCCAAGCCGGTGTTGCATGATGTCAGCTTTGCCGTCGAGCCGGGGCAGACCGTCGCCCTGGTGGGGCATACCGGCAGCGGCAAGAGCTCCATCATCAACCTGGCGGCGAAGTTCTATCTGCCGACCCAAGGGGAGGTCCTGGTGGACGGTCGGGAAATCCGTACGATCACGAGTCATTCCCTGCACCGGCAGATGGGCATGGTGCAGCAAACCAACCTGCTCTTCACCGGCACGGTGCTGGAAAACATCCGGCTGGGCCGGCCGGAGGCGACCGAGGCCGAGGTGCGCGAGGCGGCCCGGCAGCTGGATTGCCTGGATTTGCTTGATGCGCTGCCGCAAGGGTTTGCCACGGAAGTCGGGGAGCGGGGGGCCGGGCTTTCCCTCGGTCAGCGACAGCTCGTTTGCTTCACCCGGGCGCTGGTAGCCGACCCCCGGTTGGTCATCCTGGATGAAGCGACCAGCTCCATCGATGCCATCACCGAAGCCCGTTTGCAGAAGGCCTTGCTGGCGCTGCTGCGCGGTCGCACGAGCTTCGTCGTGGCGCACCGGCTCAGCACCATCCGGCATGCCGACCTCGTCCTCGTGTTGGATCAAGGGCGCGTGATCGAACGCGGCACGCACACACAACTGCTGGCCCAAGGCGGACACTATGCCGCGTTGTACCGGCAGTTCGTGCAGATGGATGAGAGGATTTGAACGCCCGCCGCAAAGTGTGCGGCTTGGAGGTCGCAAGCCAAATTTGGCGGCAATCGTCCGGTTTCTCCTCTGACAAAATGGATTCTCCCTCTAGAAAATCATTGCTTTGGGGTAGGCCGCATCTATGACGAATACCACTATGGCTAAAAAATCCACTCGTAAACCTAACGCCGCTTTCATGAAGCCGGTTACCCCTGACGCCAAGCTCGCTGCTGTCGTCGGCTCAAATCCGTTGCCCCGTACGGAAATGACGAAGAAACTCTGGGCCTACATCAAGAAGCACGGTCTCCAGGACAAGAAGAACAAGCGCATGATCAATGCCGATGACGCCCTCAAGGCCGTCTTCAATGGCAAGGCTCAGGTCAGCATGTTCGACATGACCAAGCTGGTCAGCAAGCACGTCTCCTAAATTCAGGGACTAGCAGAACTTTTCTGACCGCCGCGGAGCAATCCGCGGCGGTTTTGTTTTTGGTGCAGCCGACCGCACACCCACGCAGGAATCTTTTTCGCGCGCAACGATTGCGCCGGAGGGAGACGCGCGCGAAGCTGCCGCTTTTCTGAATCTTTCCCCGGTGAAATCCGAACATCGACGCGCGATCCTTGGCCTGTTGGCCGCCAATTTTCTCTGGGGGCTGAGTTTTCCCCTGCTCAAGGCGCTCGCGGGTGCGCAGACACTGCTGGTCCCGGAGAGCGGGAACTGGTTCGTCACCGCCATGAGTCTGGCGCCGCGCTTTCTGCTGGCCGCGGTGATCCTGCTCGTGGTGGCCCGCCGGCAGCTCACCGGTCTGACGCGCGCCGAGTGGCGGCAGGGCGGGCTGCTCGCCGTGTCGTGTGCCCTCGGCATGCTCCTGCAGGTCGACGGCCTGCAGCACACCTCCGCCTCCGTGTCGGCCTTCCTCACGCAGTTCTATGCGATCCTGATCCCGGTGTTCCTTGCCCTGCGTCACCGCCGGATGCCTTCGGGGATCGTGGCCGTCTGCGTCCTGTTGGTGGTGGCGGGGGTGGCGATCCTCGGCCGGTTTGATTTTCGCACGTTCTCGCTCGGTCGCGGCGAATGGGAAACGCTTGGCAGCTCGGTCTTTTTCATGTGGCAGATTCTGGTGCTTGGAGATGCGCGGTATGCGGCGAACCGTTTTCTGCCGGTCAGCACGATCATGTTCGGGGTGATCGGCATGTTGTTCGCCGGGCTGGCGCTTGCGACTGCGCCGCACTCCGCCGCCGATTGTCTGGTGCCCCTGACGTCGGTGTCGTGGCTGGGTTTCACGGTGCTGCTCACGGGGTGCAGCACGCTCGGGGCGTTTTTGCTGATGATCAAGTGGCAGCCCAAGATCACGGCAACCGAGGCCGGGTTGATCTACTGCTTCGAGCCGGTGTTCGCGTCGTTGATGGCGCTTTTTCTCCCGGCGCTTTTTTCGCAGTGGGCCGGCCTGGATTACGCGAACGAGACGCTGACCTGGCAACTGCTGGTCGGCGGCGGCCTGATCACGCTGGCGAACGTGCTGTTGCAAAAACAAGCCCCGGCAAAGGCATAGGGCTGCCGCCGGCCGCCGGGCCGCGGCGCATCGGAGCAAGGGCGGTGCGCCTCAAGGTTGCGCGTGCACGAATTTGCCGGTCTGCAAATAGTTTCGGACCTGATCGACGACCTCGGAACGCCAGAGCATGAGCGTGTGGGAGTAGGGCACGACGAGGAAGTCGCTCATGCCTTCGAGCTTCGCGGACTCGAGGGTGACCGCGCCGTCGTTCTTGCCGGCAAGCACGCGGCCGAACACGGGATTCACCGGCAGTTCGCCGGCGATGATACCGACTTCAAAATCGGCCGGACCCAGCGTGCGGACGATGGCGTCCTCGCCGGTGCCGAGCCTGACGAGGTTGCCGCCGAGAAATTTTCGCAGCAGGTCGTTTTCCTTGGCCTGGTCCGCCGCGGTACTTCCGTGGTTGGGCGGGCCGATCATGACGACGCGCCCGAGATTGGCTGGCCGGGATTCCTGGATGAATTTGCGCACGAGCAGGCTGCCGAGCGAGTGGGTGACAAAGTGCAGGTGCGGAGCGCTGGCGACGTCGTGTTTCTGCAGTTGCGCCGGCAGATAGGTTCCCGCCAGCTCCTCGAAGGCCATGGTGCGCGACGGGTAGGAGATGTTGACGACGCGGTAGCCGCTGTCGCGAAGGGCCGACTCCAGGCGTTTCATCACGTAGGAGCGCATGCCGATGCCGTGCAGGAGCACGACGCAGTCGGAGGCGGGTGGGATGGTGGCGTTCATGGGCAGGACACTGCAGAAGGTGAGCAGCAGGCAGAGCAGCGCTTTCATGTTGCCGGGCGCATGGCCCGAATCCCGGCGATGGCGCGCAGCGAGATGGCACCGAGGACGAGCGAGCCGCCGGCGATGGCGTAGATCCCGGGACGTTCGCCGTCGGCCAGGAGCACCCAGATGGGATTCAGCAGCGGTTCCAAAACAGGGATCAGCACGGCCTCGAGGGCGGTTACGTGACGGATGGCTTTGGCGTAGAGCAAATAGGCGAGGCCGAGCTGGACCGTGCCGAGCAAGCCGAGGGCGATCCAGCCGGAAGGGGGCAGGGCCGGCGCTGACCACAGGGCCGGCAAGCCGATGAAGAAGCCCAGAAAATTCCCCAGGATGATGGACTCCATGGCCGAGGTGTCCTTCTGCTTGCGCATGAGGAGCGTCATGATTGCGAAGGCGAGGCCGCTCGCCAGGGCGACGAGCAGGCCGGCGACATTGTTGAGCTGCAGGCCTTCGTAGAAGAAGAGGGCGAGACCGCCGAACACCACCACGATGGTGAGCCAGTCGGCGCGGGTGGGTTTTTCGCCGAGGAACCAGGCGCCGAGCAG
>JBDKHE010000154.1:0-4560 GCA_039797805.1 Verrucomicrobiota bacterium | reverse complement strand
AACGCGCGGAAAAAGTCGCCGCCGGCCTGCCCGCAGCGAAGCGCGACGCCTTCTTTGAACTCGTGGCCTATCCGGTCCACGGCTCCGCCCTGGCCAACGCGCGCTATTTCCAAGGCGAGCGCGGCGAGACCGCCGCCGCCAAAGCCGCCGACACGGAACTGCGGTCCCTCACCCAACGCTTCGATGAAATCGCCGGCGGCAAGTGGCGCGGCCTGATGCGTCTCGAGCCGGCCGACGACGACTGGAAAAGTATGCGCATCGCCCCGTGGACTCCGCCCGGCTTTGCTCCTCGCCCGCCGGTGACGACCCCGCCGACCATCCTGCGCCGTGCGGCCGGGAATTGTAGCGAGGGAAGCGGCCCGGTGCAGCCGGTGGTCGGTCTCGGCCGCACGGGCGCCGCCGTGGTTCTGGCGCCTGAAGTGCGTCTGCGTTACAGCTTCACGGCGGATGCGGCTGGTGACTGCGTGCTGCACTTGCACCTGCTGCCCACCCATCCTGTGACGGGAACCGTCCTTCGTCTGGCCTGGGCGCTCGATGATGCCCCCACGGAGACGGCAACCTTGGCGGTGAATGACGGCGGCCCTGACTGGGCCCAGGGCGTGTTGAGCGGTGTCCGCACCCTCACCATCCCGCTTCATCTTTCGCGCCTTGGATCGCACACCTTGCAAATCCATGGACTCGACGCCGGCACCGTGTTGGATGAAGTAGTCATCACCGGGCGCGGCCAACCCTAGCCCCCTATGCCCGCGCGGTTCCGCCCTCGACCCCTTCTCCTCATGCACCATCGCTTGTTTCCCATCGCGATCGGAATTCTCTGCAGCCTGTTCCTGTGCGGGATCCCGACGCTCCAGGCCGCCCCGACCGACGATCCGTTGGCCGGACTGCGGCCGGAGCATCCCCGTCTCCTGGCCACCGCGGAGGACTGGGCGCGGCTCAAGACCCAGGTCACCACTGATCCGCAGCTGGCCATTGTCCACGACGCGATTCTGGAGGAAGCCCGCGACCTGCTGAAACGCCAGCCGGTGAAGCGCGAGATGACGGGTCGCCGGCTGCTCAGCGTGTCGCGCAATCTCGTCGGTCGCGTGCTGGCGCTGTCCTATGCGTGGCGCCTCACCGGCGACGAGGTTTTCGTGCGGCGCGCCGAACGCGAGATGATGGCCGCCGCGGCATTCACCGACTGGAATCCGTCCCACTTCCTCGACGTCGGCGAAGCCACTGCCGCGCTCGCAATTGGTTACGACTGGTGCTTTGACGGGCTGACGCCCGAGGCCCGGCGCACGATCAGCACGGCAATCCGCGAGAAGGGCATCCAACCCGGACTCAGTCCGAAGAACGGCTGGCAGCGCACCGAGAACAACTGGAACCAGGTCTGCTTCGGCGGGCTCACGCTCGGCGCGCTGGCGATCGCCGACGAGCAACCCGCCGTCGCCCGGCAGCTGCTGACCTTGGCCCGCGCCGGCAATGTCCATGGCCTGAAGCCTTACGCGCCCGACGGCGTATATCCCGAGGGGCCTTCGTATTGGGACTACGGCACCAGCTATCAGGTGTTGATGCTCGCCGCCCTGGAGTCGGCCCTCGGCACGGACTGGGGTCTCGCGGACGGTCCCGGCTTTCTGCCCAGTGCCGGCGCGGTGCTGCAGGCCACCGGACCCACGGGGCGTTTCTATAACTTTGCCGACGGGGGCGAGCACGGTTCCTATTCACCGGCATTCTACTGGTTCGCGCGCAAGCTCGGTGCTCCGGGTCTGCTGGCTTTCAACCGGCGCTACGTGACGAACGACGCCAAGGCGAAAGCCGCGCTCGCGCAGGATCGATTCCTGCCCCTGGCCGCCCTGTGGTGGCCGCAAGCCCCGGCGACCGAAGCCCCGCCGGACCTGCCGCTCGCGTGGGTCGGCCGCGGGCGCAATCCCATGGGCGTGTTCCGCACTTCCTGGACAGATCCCGCGAGCCTGTACCTCGCCTTCAAAGGCGGCGCCGCCGAGCTGAATCATGCCCACATGGACGCCGGCTCGTTCGTGTTCGAACTCGACGGCGTGCGCTGGGGCATTGATCTCGGCAATCAGAACTACGAATCCCTCGAGTCGAAGGGCGTCGATCTCTGGAACCGCAAGCAGGACTCCCAGCGCTGGCAGGTTTACCGGCTGAACAACTTCAGCCACAGCACGCTGACGATCGACGGCCAGCTGCACCGCGTCGACGGCCACGCGACCATCACCGAATTCTCCGCCGATCCCGCAAACCGGCACGCCATCGTCGAGCTCACGCCGGTGTTCGCCGGCCAGGCCACGCAGGTGCGCCGCGGCTTCCAGCCGCTTTCCGATCGGGCCGTGCTGGTGCAGGATGAACTCAGCGGCCTCGCCCCCGGCGCGACCGTTCGCTGGCAGATGCCGACGCGCGCCACCGTGACTTTGCTGGGATCGTCGGCCCGGTTGCAGCAGGACGGCCGCACCCTGCGCGTGGAGGCGCTGGCTCCGGACAACGTGACATGGAGCGTCGCGCCCGCCGAGCCCCCGCCGGACAATTTTAACGCCCGCAACCCCGGCGTCAGCATGCTGAGTTTCACCGCCACGGCGCCGGCGGACGGACGGCACCGTCTGGTCGTCAGGCTCGGCACCGACGAAGGTCCGGCACCGTTGCTCACGCCCCTGGCCGCCTGGACCAAGCCGAACGACTCCATAGCCGCCAAGCCGCTCTTCCGCGACCCGGTATTCGACGGCGCAGCCGACCCGGTCGTGATCTGGAACCCGCACGTGCAGCGCTGGTGGATGTTCTACACCAACCGACGTGCCAATGTGCCCGGACTCTCCGGCGTGGCCTGGGTGCACGGCACCAAGGTCGGCATCGCCGAATCGGCCGACGGTGGCGCGCACTGGAGTTATCTCGGCACGGCGGACATCGCACTCCCGCCCGAGATCGGCGGCCCCGAACCGACCCATTGGGCACCGGATGTCATCACCGCGCCCGACGGCACGCACCACATGTACCTCACCGTCGTGCCGGGTGTGTTTGAGAACTGGCAGCACCCGCGCCGCATCGTGCACCTCACCAGCACCGACCTGCGCAAATGGAAATACGAGGCCGCGCTCACCCTCGCCTCCGACCGCGTGATCGACGCAGCTGTTCACCCGCTGCCCGGCGGCGGCTGGCGGATGTGGTACAACAACGAGCGCGACCGCAAATCCATCTACTACGCCGACAGCGCCGACCTCTTCACTTGGACCGACCACGGCAAATGCGCCGGCGTGGGCGAGCGCCCCGGCGAAGGTCCGTATGTGTTTTCGTGGAAGGGCCGCCATTGGATGCTCGTCGACCTGTGGAAAGGCCTCGGCGTCTATCACTCCGATGACCTGACGGCCTGGACGGCCCAACCCGGTGACCTGCTCGGTGTCCCGGGCACCGGACCCGACGACGGCGTCAACGGCGGCCACCCGGGCGTCGTCGTGAGCGGTGATCGGGCCTACCTCTTCTATTTCACTCATCCCGGACGGCGAGGCACGATCAGTCCCGACGACAAAGACAACCTCGACCTCCGCCGCAGCTCGATCCAGGTGACGGAGCTTTTCGAGAAAGACGGTGTCCTCACCTGTGACCGCAACGCCCCGACGCAAATCCAGCTGACAGCTCCCCATCCCTGAAGCCAATGAGTGCGCAATACCGATCTGCACCTGATTCCCGCTCCCGTCATCCTGAACGCAGTGAAGGATCCATCCGGACGGTCGTATCCGCCATCCGCTTCGCTATCTCCAATGGATCCTTCACTGCGTTCAGGATGACGCTGCCTTGCTCGTTTCTCATTCTGTGTGTTCCGTGTTTTCTGGGGTTGATCCCAGCCGCGGGTGCCACCGACCTGCCCAACCCGCTCATCCCGCAGCGGGCTGACCCGCACATCACGCGGCACACCGACGGGTATTATTACTTCACGGCCACCGTGCCGGAATACGACCGGCTGGAGTTGCGTCGGGCGCCGACGCTCGCGGGCTTGGCCACGGCAGAAGCCAAGACCATCTGGCGCAAGCACACCACGGGCCCGATGGGCGCGCACATCTGGGCGCCGGAACTGCACTTCATCGACGGCAAATGGTACATCTACTTCGCCGCCGGCGAGGCCGAGAAGGTCTGGAACATCCGCATCTACGTCCTCGAAAACACCTCCGCCAATCCGCTCGAGGGCGAGTGGATCGAGCGCGGCCAGCTCAAGACCTGGTGGGAAAGCTTTGCGCTCGATGCGACCACCTTCGCGTTGCACGGCCAGCGCTACCTCGTCTGGGCCCAGCGCGATCCCGCGGTGAAGAACAACACCGACCTCTATATCGCGAAGATGGACAGCCCCGTCTCGATCACCGGTCCGCAAGTGCTCCTCTCCCGGCCGGAGTACGACTGGGAGAAGGTTCGCTACGCGGTCAACGAAGGCCCCGCCGTGCTCGTGCGGAATGGCCGCGTCTTCATCACCTACTCCGCCGCCGGCACCGGCGCCGAGTATTGCCTCGGCATGCTCAGCGCCGACGAGCACGCCGACCTGCTCGCTCCGCAATCCTGGACAAAATCGCCCACACCGGTCTT
>JBDKHE010000153.1:0-7788 GCA_039797805.1 Verrucomicrobiota bacterium | reverse complement strand
CGCGTCCGGAGCTGGTCGCGATGTTTCGGGAGGCCGGCCTGGAGGTCAGGTTTGCCAGTTACGCGAATCTCCTCGCGCTGCCGCTGGTGGTGTTGCGTCGCAAGGTGTTTCCGCCGGCTCGGCCCACCAGCGATGTGCAGTTGTTTCCCGCACCGATCGAAGCGATGTTTTCAGGCATGGCGTGGCTTGAGCATCTCTGGACCAGCCGGGGATGGCCGTTACCGGCGGGGAGCTCGGTGTTTCTGGCGGCGGTGAAGAAGTAACCGGCCAGTGGTGGCATTGGGCGGCGAACCGGTAGCGACGGACGGCGGTTTGCTCGCCGGAAATCGCCTGATCTACGCAAGAGTACGTATAGGAGAATTTCCGGACATGCAGTAGGATGTGGTTTTATGATGAACCTACTCCCACGACTGAGCCGCCTCTTGCATTTCGGCCTGCTGCTTGCCCTGGTTCTCCGGGTATCCGCCGCCACCGACAAACCGATCTGGACCTGTCCTTTGGGTGAAGACTCGAAGTGGGAAGATCTCACCGGACTCGGCGTGCTGCTGATCGGGACGGACTCCGCGATCCAATGCATTGATCCCGAGACCGGCAAAGTGCTCTGGAAAAACGCCAACTTCAAGAAGAGCACGTCGATGAACGCGCGGGAGATCGCCGGCACGCCGTACCTGCTGTGCAACCAGTTCTCCGGCATGGCCAGCTCGAAGTCGACCATGACGCTGATCGACTACCTCACCGGCGACGTGGTCTGGACGGCGCCGGAGATCACGGGGCAGTACCTGGGCTCGATTCCGGTCCCGGAGAAGGGTCTGGTCCTTCTGGTGATGAACACCTGGAATGACGGCAAGGGGCAGGAGAGCGGCACCTTCATTTTCGCGCATGACATCAACACCGGCGAACGGAAGTGGGCCACGCTTTTCACCAAGGCCAATGGCATCCCGTTGCACCTGGCGGACAGCTCCAGCACCTTTGTGCCGCGCATGGATCTCTCGGGTTACCACGATCCCGTGGTCGAAGGAGACACGCTTTACCTTGGCTACCTCGGCGTGCACGCGCTGGACCTGAACACCGGCACGATCAAGTGGGGCGTCGAGTTTCCCCAAGGTGACAAGAACCTCAAGCGCACCTATGCGCCGCTCCGCATTGTCGGCGATGTCATCTATGGCGCCGGCGGCGGCAGTGTGTATGCGATCAACAAGGAGACGGGCGCGACGCTTTGGAAGAGCGACCGGATTTCCGAGTATGCCGGCCTCTTCAAGGCGCGCGACAACGCCATCGTGACCCAGATCGAGGTCATCGATGGGAAAATCTACACCCGCTATGGTGGGAACTTCTCCAACGGGAAAACCGTGGTTTTGAAGGAACCCCTGGGTGTGGTCGTGTTGTCCGCCGCGGATGGTCAGCCGATTTATCAGGACAAGAAAATCGACGGTGGCCTGACCAACCTGATGCCGCTGCCGGAAGCCGGGGCCGTGATGTTTGCCGATGGCAAGGAACTTGTCGGGGTTTCCACCGGTGAGACCGTGACCGAGTTGTTCCGGGTGCCGATTGAGTTCAAGCGCAAGATGGGTGGCGGCGATATGGCCAAGATCGGCCTGGGTCTGACCGGTGGCCTGATGGGCACGCTGAAGGCCGTCAATTCCTCCAGCAAAGCCCGCCTCGATGTCCCCGTGGCGATCACGCGCAACGGCAGCCATATCGTGGTGCAGGGCAAGCAGCACTTGCTCGGGTTTGATCCGGTGGCGAAGGCGCAGAAGTGGTCGCTTTACTATGCGGCGCCCAGCGACACCTTTGCCACCATCGCGATGTTTGCCGTGACTCTGGCCGCCTCGGCGCAGGGCAATGCCCAGGTTGCCGCGAGCGGTGGCATCGGCACCAGCGATGGCAATCGAGGGGTGCAAAACATCCAGGGCTCGCTCGACCGCTACAACCGTTACACGGAAACCCGGGCGCGGCTGGCAGGCGGCTCGAAGAGTTCGGGCAACTACACCTACATCGTCACCAAGCTGGGCAAGAGCGGTCTGGGTCTCTACGGGGTCAATCTCTCCAGCGGTGAAACCGACCGCGAACTCCCGCTGGGCACCAAGGATCCGAAGTACCTTGCCGATGAGCAAACGGGCCGGATCTTCTACTTCAAGGGCGGCGACACCATCCAAGCCTACCAGTTTGAGTAAGCCCGGTCGGGACGTTCGCGGCTCGATCGCTCCTCCTTGATGGACGGCAGGCAGGATCCTCGGATCCTGCCTGTTTTTTTGCGCTCTCGAGTGGGCGCGAGGGAGTTGGGCTATTCCGCCAGGGCGCGCAGGTGCTGCAGACTGGTGGCGATGCTCGCCAGAGGGTGAGGCGATTGGTCCTGTTCGACGTGACACTGGGCCACGTTGGTTTCCGCGCAAACCTGCAGGATTGCTTTCAGATGCAGGGAGCCGCGGCCCAGTTCTTGGAAGGCATCGGCCGGGACCACATGCTCGTCCCAGAGGCGTGGGGTGTAGGGCTTGAGATCCTTCAAATGCACCTGGGCCACACGGCCGCTGAGTTTGCGCAGGGTCTGCACGGGGTCCAGCCCGCCGAGGGCGAGCCAGAAGACATCCAGCTCGAACTGGACGAAGCGTGGGTCGAGCTCGCTGACCAGAATCTCCCAGCCGGTGGTCTGGCCGTCATCGAGCGGCGCAAATTCAAAGGCGTGATGATGGTAACAAAGCTGGATGCCGGCATCCCGGCACTGGCGACCAAAGGCATTGGCGCGGGCGGCGTGCGCCTTCATCTGAGCCACCGTCTCCCGGTCGCCTTTGCCGATGTAGCCGAAAACCAGATAGCGGAGGCGGAGCTCGCTCGCCAGGGCCAGATGGGCGGCCAGGGCGTCGGCCCCAGCGGGCGACGGCCGGGTGACAATCTCCGAATCGATGAAGGCCGAGGTGACGCCCAGACCGAGGTCTTTGGCAAGGGGCACGAAATCACGGGCATTGAGCGTGCGCATCAACTCGATTTGCGCATAGCCGGCGGCCTTGATGGCGCGGAGGGTTCCGGGCAGATCCGTGCCGATCTCGTTCCTCAGGGTATAAACCTGCAGGCCGATCTCATTCAGGTAGTGCCGGACGGGATTATCGGATGGCATGGATTGGGGTGGTTAATGGGACTTGGTGCGCGTGCGCTTGCGGTACTGGCCTGGTGACTCTCCGGTCATGCGTTTGAAAACCACGGAAAGGTATTCGATGTGCTCGAAACCCGTCAGGCTGGCGATGTTCTTGAGCGGCAGATCACTCTCGGTGAGGAACTCCTTGACGCGGGCCAGCTGCACCCGCCGGATTTCAGCCTGCGGGGAGCGACCGATGTAGCGCCGGAATTTCTTTTCCAACTGGCTGCGGGAGGCGGACGCATGGGCCACGACTTCATCGACGCTGATCCCCTGGCAGGCATGCTCGCGGATGTAGCTCAGCGCAGCGGTCACGTTTTTGTCACCCACGGCCAAGATGTCAGTGGACAGTCTGGTTACCACGCCGATCGGATCGACCCGGATGTCCAGGTCGGTGATTTTCGTGCCGCGCAGCATTCGGTCGAGCACCTCGGCCGCCTGGTAGCCGGACTGCTGGGCGTTGAGCGCGACGCTGGAAAGGGAAGGATGGGACAACTCGCAGCGCACAACGTCATTGTTGACGCCGAGGAGGGCGATCTCCTCGGGGACATGGAGCCCGGCCTGTTGGGTGGCGGAGATCACCTGAAAGGCGCGGACGTCGACGCAGGCCATGATGGCACACGGGCGCGGCAGCCCGCTCAGCCAGGAGGCGAGGAGTTTGGTCTGGCCGGCATTCCAACCCGGTGTGATCACGCCGGGGTAGGGTACATCGAAGACCTCGCAGCCATGCCCGGCGAGCCGCAGCGCCTCGACAAAGCCATCCCGACGATCACAGGACCAGTCTTCATTGGAAAAGCCGCAGAAGCCGAAATGGCGGAACCCGCGTTCCATGAAATGCTCGGCGCCCTGATGCCCGATGGCGACGTTGTTGGGGCGGATCTTGGGGACTCCGGGAAACAGGGGCGAATCGTTCAAGTCCACCAAGGGAATGCCCAGCTGGGAGCAGGTTTTCACCAAGGTCGGGGTGGTATGACGGCTGATGACGCCCTGCCATTTCTCGCCGCGAAGGAATCCCGGGTCCTTGGCGGCCAGGGCCTCATCGTCCAGAAACGTCGCCCACTGCCGATGGGAGCGCTCGTGTTGCACAATGCCGTGCAGCATCCGGGAGGCTTCCTCGAATCGCATGAGAAAAACGAGCAGGATCTTGGGCCGCATGCGTGAAATCATGCCCATTAGCCCGGGGGAACGCAACTTGGGATGAGGCGGATGAAGCGAATAGCTTTGCATGGGATGGGAAATATTCGTTTTCACTCATCCATGGGCCAAGAGACGGTCAGCTACCTTACGAATTTCACCATTGGAATCATCCTCGCGGGGCTGATGACCCATTACTGGGCAAGGCAAGGGAGATCCCAAGCGATGCAGTACTGGATGATCTCCGCGTGGGTCATGACCCTTGCGGACGTCCTCTTCGCTATCAGACCTGAGTTGCCTTACTGGCTGTCGCGGCTGGCCCCGACGCTACTGGTAACCGTTGGTCATGCCGGGCTTTTCCTGAGCGCAAAGGTGACCTCTCGAAAGCCGCAGCAACGGTCCTTCGTAATCGTCCTGTTCGCAATGCATGCCGCGGCCTTGGTCGCGATCCTACTGAATGAAGAGTGGTCAGGTTGGCGGATGATTTGCAACGGGGTGGTGTGGGCGACTTTCTCATTCGCCTCCTTCTTGGCGCTGCGGCGGGCTCCCGTCATGTATTGGCGGCCAATCGTTTCACCGGCGAATGTGTTTCTGCTTCACGGACTGTTTCACCTTGTGCGGATGGGTTTTGCGCTGGGCTATGCGTTGAATGGACACGATGCGGCGCCGGTGGCACTGCAAGTGTTGGGAGACTTGGAGGTCAGCTTCTTCATGGTCGCCCTCTTTGTGGGGATATTGGTCTCCACCCTCCAGTTACGGCATGAGGAATTGACGCACGCGCACGTCGAGATGCACACGCTGGCTGGCTTGTTGCCGATCTGCGCCTGGTGCAAGAAAGTGAGGGACGACGACGGCTATTGGCGCCAAGTCGAAGACTACTTCGCAAAGAAGAGTCAGATTCAATTCACCCACGGCATCTGTCTCGATTGCTTGCAAACCGAGAAGGAAAGCCTCCCAAAATAGTCCCGAGATCGTGGGGGTGAATGGTCCTTAAGTGTTATATAGCATAACTATGTGCTATTCTCCGCGGTAACAGGTGCGACGAAGGTGACTTTAAGGTGCCTCCTTCTGACGTGCGAGAGCGGTTTGCAGGATTTTTACACCGTAAAATACTAACTGGTAGCTAGTAATATTATCCATTAAGCGGCACTTGCTTTTCGGTCATCGGCGAGCAACTTGGCGGGTGTCGGACGGGATCGGTTCCTGCCCGGCAGTTTATTGAAACAACCTGAACCCCTACGGGGAACGGGTTCTGAAAGCCGCCCCGCGCGGCATAAAAAGGAGACGATACGTCATGTTGACCATCGCCGCCATTGGAGTGGCCTGGTACGTTGCCGTCATGATTTACATCATGGCCGGTAGCGATCGCCGGACCCGCTCCTACAGATAAGAAAACAACGCCGCCCCGGAGATTTCTCCGGGGCGGTTTTTCTTTTGAGGGGTTTGAAAGGGTGCCGGCAGCACCGTTCGACCGCTTACTGCTCCAGGCGCAGGAGCCAATTATCCACGACCTGACGGGCCTCCTGACCTTCGACGAGGAGCTTTCCCTCAGGGCTATAGATCTTGAAATAGGGGAGCGAGCGCAGCTCGTACTGCTCGGCGACCGGCGACTCCCAATCGATGCGGTGGATTTCGGGCCGGTTGATGTCCACTTTCACAACCGCGACGTCGTCACGGCGCCGGTGAAGCTGGTAAAGGGGGTCGGCATAACCGCGGCAGGGCGGGCAGTATTCGCTGGTGAAGTCAAAAACGGTGATCCGTCCTTTGACCAAGAACTGGGAAAGGTCGACTTTCTGACCTTGGGAGATGCGGAGTGGTTTTTCTCCCTTGGTGTCCCTGCCTTGCGCGAAAGTCAGGGGAGCCAGGAAGATTGTACCGAGCGCCATGACCAGAAGCATTTTGATGCGAGACATGCTAGAGACGCAGTTCCACCCCGCGGAATTCGCAATCTTTATATGTCACCGGCCAAAAGGGGACCGGGCTATGCACCCCGCGGCGGTCAAACAAGCGCACTCAGGCGGAATCGGAAGAATCGTCCGTGTTCGCAAAGGGTATCTGCGTCTGGCCGGACTGAGGATTCGGTCGAGAATCCGACTTGGCCTGGCGCTTCAAGCTGCGGGCAGGTTGCGGATTCAGGTCATCGACCATCATGCCCTCGGGCAGCATGGGCGGCTTTGACCCGCCGCTTTGTCTGCGTTTGGCTGTTTCCACCTTCGGCTTTTCCTTCGAGTCGGGTGGATCGTAGAGCGAAGGCGCTTGGCTAGTGAAGAACGAGTACGCCGGCGGAGTCGGACCAAAATGAAACCCGAGCTCGTCCTGATAGCCTTCGATGGCACGCTGAATGGCGTGGATGCAGGTCCAACCGCCGATCATCACTATCAGTAGCAAGCTGGCCGTCAGGTACTGGATGAGATCCATTTTATTGTGAGTGGCGTCAGGTGCAGCGGGATGGACCGCCCCCAATAAATCGCAGTCGGAAAAGATGTCTTACGTTATGCATGCAATGCATTTGCGATAAATAACGAAGGCGACCGCGGTGGTCGCCTTGAGGGAATTTGCTGCCAGGAATTATGTGGGGGAAATAATTCACCAAAACGTGCGCCTGATTTGGGTAACGCGACGATATGAGGTAAAAATAATTTTTGATAGCAAGCATAACAGTCTGAATTCTGGAAAATTGTCCCTCTGGTCTTGGCTGCATGCGTCGAACGAGCGGCGAAGCGTTGTGAGCGGGAAAGACGTTCAGTGTCTTTTCAGAGCCGGGCGGAGATGAATCGAAGCAGATCCGTGCGGCCCGCTTTCGATTGGGAGGAGGTCAGGAAAACCTCAGGGGCCGGGTCGATGCCATCGAGCACGGTCCTCTTGAAGAGAGCCACCTTCGACTCGGTTTGGGCGGAGGACTGCTTGTCAATTTTGGTGAACACGATGGAGAAAGGTACGCCCGTCTCCATTTGCCACTCGATGAAAGCCAGGTCGATGGGCTGGGGCTCGAGACGGGAATCGATGAGGACAAAGACACCGAGCAGATTCTCCCGGCCCTTGATGTAGGCGGCCGCGGCCTCGTTGAACTCGGCCCTTTGGGTTTTGGAAACATGGGCGTAGCCGTAACCGGGGAGATCCACGAGTCGCCAGTTCAGGTTGATCGTGTAGAAATTCATCAGGCGGGTTTTTCCGGGCAAGTCCGAGACCCGGGCCAGATCCCGTTTCTCCGCGAGCATGTTGAGGAGGGAGGACTTCCCGACGTTGGAGCGACCAATGAAGGCGAATTCGGGCAAAGCCAGCCGCGGGGCCGTCGCAAGCGTCGGCGCACTGGTTTCGAATACGGCGGATTTGATCTTCATGCGGCGGATTGGGGCGATTCAGGGGCGGCTTGGCGACGTTTTGTTTCAGCTCCGGTTCCTAGGGAGATAAACGCCGCCAGGGCACGAAAAAGCCGCCGGAGAAATGCCGGCGGCCATGGAAGAGGATTCGCTGATGGGAATCAGGCTGCTTTGCGACGGAATAGGGCGAGGGAAACCAAGCCA
>JBDKHE010000152.1:0-7114 GCA_039797805.1 Verrucomicrobiota bacterium | reverse complement strand
ACCAGGGTTTTCCCTGCAAACTCACGATCCCGTCGATTCTCCGGGGCAGCAAGTTTTCCATCGAGCCCATTAGCGATGCAATGCGCTTCATCTATACCTTCGAGTCCGAGGGACAACGCCTTGTCGCGGACATCATCCTCAAAGTCGGTGACTAAATTTAACCAGATCAACCCATGCGTATCAAGATCCTGACAGTCGACGATTCGAAAACCGTCCGCATTATCGTGCGGAAAGCCTTCAAGGCCTATGATTGCGAGATCCTTGAAGCCGCCAACGGTGTCGAAGGACTTGCCCTCGCGGCCAAGACCATGCCCGACCTCATTCTCCTCGACGTGACCATGCCGGTCATGGACGGCGTGGAAATGTTGACGAAGCTGAAGTCCGACCCGCAGCTCAAAGGCATTCCGGTCATGATGCTCACCGCCGAAGGCGGTCGCGACAATGTCCTCAAGATCGCCAAGATCGGGGTTCGTGACTACATCGTCAAACCGTTCGAGGAGGACGTGTTGATTGAGAAGGCCGGACGCATCATCGAACTCACCCAGCTGCAGGAGGCTCCTCCCAAGGTCCGTAGCCTGACGGATCCCGCCAACATTCTTTGCGTCGACGACAAGCCCGCCATCATCCAGCAGATCCAGGCCGGCCTTAAGCACACCCCTTGGAAGGTGGTGAGCGCGGCCAACCAGAGCGAGGCGATCGATTACTGCTCGAAGATGACGCCCGATGTCGTGATTGTGAGCCTCTCCCTGCCTGAAGAAGCCGCCTTTGCCTTGTACCGGCACATCCGTTCCCACGCGAAAATGAAGATGGTGCCGGTGTTCGGTCTGGTGGTGAAGACGGAGACGGCCCTGCAACAACAGGCGCAGACGGCCGGTCTGCTCGTTGTCACCAAACCGATCGATTGCGTCGACCTGGAGGCGCGCATCGTGAAATCGCTGCACCTTGACACCTCGGCCCGCTATTTTGGCAGCGAGGACGGCTACTTCACGTTGAAGATGCCGGAAAACTGTTCGCCAGCCGCTTTGGCGGAGATCGCCACGGCTCTGAAGCCGAAGCTCACCGAGGCGGTCGACGCCGGTCACAGCCGGGCGCTCATCAATCTTTCGGCCATGACCTCGCTCCACATGGGTGCCATCAAGCAGATCGTGCAAGTGATGCAACTGTGCCACGATACCGGCTTGAATTACGCCCTGATCGGCAATCTTCATCTGCAGGACGAATGCAAAGGGTTCGAGGACACCCGGTCCTGGCAGTTCTTTCAGTCGGTCGAGGACGCCAAGACAAACTTCGGGAAGACTCCCTCACTGGCGACGGCCTGATGCCGAGAATCTTTTGGGCGCCTGCTGAACGCAGGCGCCTTTTTTTGTCTAAGCCAAACAGACTGGGAATGCCGGGTCGAAAGCCAGTCGGAGCGCCTCGCGGATAGTCGGCTCACCAGAATGCGTCTGGTGACATTGCCGGGTGGGCTCGCCCGCGTTTCAGTGGCCATTGGAAGCAAATAGCCTTTGCCACAGCCAGGAGGAGTTAACGGTGACGAGATGGTCTACGGAACGCGCATGCCCTTCATGAACGCATCGAAGGGGCCACCGGTCGCCGGTGTGGCTTGCAGGCCCGGCCAGCTGGGACCGCGTCGGTCAGGTCTCGGGGGACGGCGCCAAATGGCCGGAGTTTGGCCCGTGACCGCGGCAAGGCCCCGGGGGCGAATGAGAATATTGCAGCTCAGTCAGTCTGACCGCAGCCGCGCATAGGAACCACGGTGACTGACGCTCGGAGGGAGCGTGGGCAGGCCCGATCGCGCTACGCCTGAACGGTCGCGGCGATTTCTTTGACCGCTTCCGGGGCGACCACCTTGTCGATGTCGATCAGGGTCTTGATCTGGCCTTTGACCTTGGCGAGTCCGAGCAGGTAAGTCGTGTCGATCTTGGTGCCGAATTCAGGCGTGGGCTCGATTTCCTGCGCGCTGAGCTGGATCACTTCCTCGACAGAGTCGACGATCAGCCCCATCTGAATCGACTGGCCGTCCGCGGCCTTCACCTGGGCCACGACAATGCAGGTGCGCTCGGTAAATGCCGCTTCCAGCCCGAACTTCACCCGCAGATCGATCACCGGAATCACGCGGCCGCGGAGATTGACCACACCTTTGACGAAGGCGGGCATCTGGGGAACCGGCGTGATCTTGAGCATGCGGATGATCTCCCGGACCTTGAGCACAGCGAAGCCGTAGGCCTCGTTGGCGAGGCCGACCGTCAGGTACTTGCCGGCAAATTGGGTGTTGGTGGGAGCCTGGGCGGTGGTGCTCATGGAGAGGTATTCTTGGTAAATGCAGGTTTTTCCGGACGTTTTTCTCCGGACGACATGGCTGGTGTCCAAGGTATCGGACTAATTGGGTGAATCTTTAGCCCCGGCATCAGGCGCACTTGAGGGAGCCAGTGGTCCGGAGACTCTTTGCCGATCACGGCACCGTTCCTTGATATTGGGTGATCCGGTGGCCAAGTTGCTGGAACTATTCTTTGCGGGCTAGGGTTTTGACCTTAAGCGCCGGCCCATTCGGACCGATTTGGGCGTACCAAACCCGGTTCATGCCCATCACTCCTCAACAATTCACGGCATTCGAGGGTGCCGTCAACCGCCTCGCAGCCGAAGCGATCCTTGCCCACGTGGGTCGGGACGATGGCATGGTGCCGGTCTACAGCCTGCTCGGTGAAATGCGCGAGCTGGTCGCCGATGATCCGCTTCTGCCGAAATCCATCGCCACGATCCAGGCGGAGGTGGAACGCTCCCTGGATCAGGCGAAGCCCTTCACGGAAACCCTGCTCGGACGGCTCCACGATCTGATCGAGTGGCTGCAACAGTCCTTGGAAACGCTGCGCTTCGGCGGGGCTTTATCTGCGTGGACCCCGAAGGGCGCTCCCGCCGATACCCAGCCGGCCGCGGAGGTGGCCGCTCCCAAACCGGCGCCGGGCAAGGGCGATGAGCTGATGGATCTGAAGCTGGAGGGCAACCTTGAGCTGCTGACCGAGTTCCACGCCGAGGTGGTGGACCACCTTCAACAGATAGAGGCAGCGCTCCTCTTGCTCGATCAGCAGGCCGACGATCCGGAGGCCCTCAATTCGATCTTCCGCTCGTTTCACACCATCAAGGGCAACGCCGGGTTTCTGGGTTTGGTGCCGATGCACACGCTCGCTCACGAGGTGGAGTCACTGCTTGATCTCGCGCGGACGAAGAAGATTCGGCTGAATTCCGTCATCATCACCGAGATCCTCCGCAGTCGGGACACGCTGCATGCCCTGACCAAACAGGTCGGCGTTGCTTTGGAGCAGGGAAAGCTGCCCAGCGAGGTCATACCCGTCAGCCATCTGATTCTTTCAGTGAAGAAACTGGCTGAGGAGGCGAGAGGGGCCACCGTGGTCCCGTTTGCAATTCCTGCGGCGAGCGCCGCATCACGCCGGCCGGATCCCGTGGCACCGTCGGCGGTCAATGCGACCAAGTCGGAAGCGTCTCCGGTTGTGCCAACACCGGTCGCGGTTGTTGCGCCCAGCCCGGCGCCCGCGGCCAGTGCCACCCCGACCTTTGCTGCGGCGGCCGACAAGCCGGCCGCTTCCGGACACACGATTCGGGTCAACACGGAGAAACTCGACTCCCTGATGGATGTGGTCGGGGAACTGGTGATTGTGCAGAGCCAGATTCTGGAAACGACGCGCTCGCTCGGCATCGAAGGCTCCCCGCTCCAGCGCAATGTGAGCCAGCTGGGGCGCATCACGAAGGAGCTGCAGCATACCGCGATGGCCCTGCGCATGATCCCCATCAAGCCGACCTTTCAGAAAATGGAACGCCTGGTACGTGATCTGGCCCGCAGCTGTGTCAAGAAGGTGGTCTTCTCCACGACGGGTGAAGACACCGAGCTCGATCGCACCGTGGTCGAGGAGATTGCCGACCCGCTGGTGCACATGGTCCGCAACGCCCTGGACCACGGGCTCGAAGCGGCGGCCGATCGCGCCGCCGCAGGCAAGCCGGAGAGCGGCACCGTGCACCTCAGTGCCTATCATCAGGGCAGCAATATCGTCATTGAACTCCGGGACGACGGTCGGGGTATCAATCCCGACAATATTCTCCGGAAGGCCGTCGAGAAGGGTCTGGTCGCGCCCAACGCGAGTCTCAGTCGCGAGGAGATTTTCAACCTGATCTTCGCCCCCGGGTTCTCCACGGCGGAAAAGGTGACAGCAGTGTCCGGCCGCGGGGTCGGAATGGATGTGGTGAAGCGCAACATCGAGAAACTGCGCGGCAAGATCGAGATTGATTCCGAGGTGGGCCGGGGTTCGGTGTTCAAGATCAAGTTGCCGCTGACCATGGCCATTATCGACGGACTGGTGGTCCGCGTCGGACAGGATCGTTTCATCTTGCCGGCGACTTCGGTGCAGATGGCCCTCCGGCCGGCCCAGAGCGCGATTTCCACCGTGCAGGGCACCGGCGAAGTGATCGAGCTGCGCGGCCGCATCCTGCCATTGCATCGGCTGCATCGTCGCTTCAACATTCCGGCCGACGTACAAAACCCTTGGGAAGGCATCGTCATCATCATGGAACATACCGGCCGCACCTCTGCTCTGCTTGTTGATGAAATGATCAGCAAGCAGGAGGTCGTCATCAAGAATCTCGGTGCCTTCATGAAGGGGCTCCCGGGCGTTGCCGGCGGCGCCATCCTCGGTGATGGAAACATTGCCCTCATTCTGGATCCGGCCTCCCTCATGCAGGCCGCTTGATATCACGATGCCCAATCCGCTTCCTCCCACTCTCGAAAGCGTTTGCGCCGCCGCCCTCAAGCTGCCGTGCGCTCCTTCCTTGCTGCCGCGCCTGTCACTGGCCCTGCAGAGTGACACCAGTTCGTCTGCGGATATTGAGCGCCTGATCTCCCTGGATCCTTCGCTGGCCGCGGCCACGCTGCGCCTGGCCAACTCGGCGGCGGTGGCCTCGCACGGCAACGTCGCCACGGTTGAAGAAGCGGTCTTCCGGCTCGGGGCCAAGGAAATCTACCGGCTCGCGGCCCTCGCCCTGGTTGGTCGCTGGGAAAGCACCCTCGGGCCGGGCCTGCGTTGGACCGCCGGCGATTTCAGCCGGCACGCCCTTTGCACCGCGATCGCCGGCGAAGTGCTGGCCCGCACCAGCGAGCAGGTCGACCCACAGGTGATCTACACGTTCGGTCTGGTCTGCGATCTGGGAAAACTGGCGCTCGCGCATGGCTGTCGGGATTTGTATCCGGCGGTGCGCGCGCGGGCGGAGGAGACCAAATGTACCTGGGAGGAGGCTGAGCGCGCCGTCTTCGGCTACCACCATGCCGATGCCGGTGTCCGCCTGCTCAAGGCCTGGAATTTCCCGCAGTTGTTCGTCCTCGCGGTGGAACACCAGTTTCAACCGGCGAAAGCCCCGGCCTCCGTCCAGCCCCTGCTGGCGCACCTGCTTGCGGCCAAGCAGCTCGCCGCGGCGATGGGACCGGGTGTCTTGGAGGAAGGTTTCCTCACCACGGTCCACGGTGCCTTCCTGAAGGAATGGGGCTTTTCCGAGGATTCGCTCGATGTCGCGATGCCCGTGGTCTTGGAGAAGGTCACGGCTTGTCTGGGTGATAAGCTCAACGAAGGCCAGATTCACCCCTGATCGAGTGCGCGGAAGCAACGCGGGGACGTCAGTATTTTGCGTCTGCCGCTGATGTTGGGGGCGTGCACCGATCACCCAGGGCGCTCGTAACGCGGCCCAGGACCGAAAAGAAGCGTTTCACCAGCGACGGGATGTAACCTCAAAACGATGGATCCTGATTCCGACTCAGGCAGTTGAACCCGTCTTTTCCTCGAGCTCCTATTGAGACTTACGTTAACAAGTGACACCGGCCAGTGCCTGATCGCGATGCTCCCCAACACACCCCGCCCTGGCGGGCACCCCTCTTCCTAGAGGGGATCTCCTGACCATTTGATTGGGTCCCCTCTGGGAAGAGGGGTGTCGCGAAGCGACGGGGTGTGTCTCTTCTTTGTGTAATCCTCGATAAGAATGGACTGCATGAGTCCTTTGGCTGAGCGGGCGGTGCTGGTCGCTACCCGCGCGGCGAGAAGCTGGGCCCCTACGGCTCGCAGGGCTTTGCTGTTTCCCGACATTTGGTGCCGGTCTTTGCGCGCCTCTTGGCCGACATGTTAGAAGGCCGGCTGCCGGAAGCGTTGATTCCGGATCTTGAGATCAGCGTGAGCGCGATCCCAGAGGGATCGCCGTGCCCAGTTCCGTCGCGGTCGACGTTTTCTCGGGAGGTCCTCTCTTCTGTCCTTTTGCCGGAGACGTCAGGCGATTGGCAGGCTTAGCACAAGGAGAGGGTGCTGCGTCCATTCGGACTGACCAGTGTGACGGTCCCCGTGCTCATTTCGAGGTGCACGGTGCGGTTGAAGGTGCCGCCGGTGTCGGTCTTGATGACGTTCAACCGGTTTTCGGCCAGAAAGTTCAGGGTAAACTGGGTATTGCGCTCCCCAATGCGGAAGGGGTCGTGACCGGCGAGCACGCTCGCCCCGCCGGCGACAAACAGCTTTAGCCGGCTACGCTCGGCCTTGAGCCCGATCAGGGCCTTGCAGAACAGCGGCAGGCCCGTGTCGGCAAACATGGCCGGCTGCGTCACGGCCCGGGTCGGTGACACCGAGGCTTCCGGCAACATGACATGGAGAATCCCGCCGCAATTGCAGCCGGTGTCGTAGGCGATGACGGCAATGCAGGAGCCCAAGGCGTACGTGCTGAGCGTGGTGGCGGTATTGTTGGAGACCGCCATGTCACCCACTCCAACGACAATACGTTGGATAAAAAGGGAAGGCATGCTCGTGACTCCGCTCATGGACCTTGGACCGCCGGGGCGGCGGTAAAATGAGGCAGGGATTGGGAAAAAGAGTCACACATCGGTACCGGAACACAGTCTGGTATCAGCTCAGTCGACATTTTCGGGCTGATCTTTAGGCCCAAGGGCGGGGATTGCAGGACTTTTGGTCCGTGGCCGTATGGGCAGGGGAGGCGGGCAGGGTGGGGCGTCGGAAACATCGGGCTGACGCGGGAGCCGCTGGTTGCAGCGGGCCGCCGGGTGGCTTGATTTTAACTGTAA
>JBDKHE010000151.1:0-11910 GCA_039797805.1 Verrucomicrobiota bacterium | reverse complement strand
TGATGAAACGGGGGTCCGCAGGCGTGAGCTGCTCCGCATCGTCGAGACTGGTGACGATCGCGTCGTCGATCTGCTGCGCCAGATAGAGGTCGTGCCCGGTAAGCGGGGCAAAAAGGGCGTTGAGGAAGTGAAGCCGGCGCAGTTGGGGGGGGCGCGTCATTTCTTGGGCTTCGGTGTAGCATCGGGAACGCTGGGAGCAAGGCTGCTGATTTCGTGCACGAACTCGGAGACGTCACGGAATTCCTTGTAGACGGAAGCGAAGCGCACGTAGGCGACCTGGTCCATCTTGCGCAGGCGCTGCATGACATGTTCGCCGATGGCCTGGGTGGGAACCTGGCTGTCGTGGCGGGCCTCGACGGCGTCGATCACGTCCTCAACGAGCATGGAGATCTGTTCGTTGTCGATCGGTCGTTTGTGGCAGGCGGCGCGAATGGCGCCGATGAGTTTCTCGCGGAGGAAGGGTTCCTGCCGGCCGTCACGTTTGACCACGACGAGCGTGTCGCGAACGAATTCCTCGTTGGTGGTGAAGCGATGGCCGCATTCCAGACATTCGCGGCGGCGGCGGATGGAGTTGCCGTCTCGGGCGATGCGCGAGTCGATCACTTTGTCCTCAATGGAGGTGCACTTGGGGCAGCGCATGGGGGTCAGTTTTGGGCGAGGAAGTTTTTCAGAATCTGCATACCGCCTTCGGTCGCGATGGACTCTGGGTGAAACTGGACACCGTGAACGGAGAATTGTTTGTGCTGCAGTCCCATTATTTCGCCCTCGGCGGTTTCTGCGGTGATTTCCAGACAGTCTGGGAGACTGGATCGTTCCACAAGCAACGAATGATAGCGGGTGGCCGTGAAAGGGGAAGGCAGCCCACTGAACACGCCTTTGCCGGTGTGTTTGATCGGCGAGAGTTTGCCGTGCATCTGGCGGGGAGCGCGGATCACATTGCCGCCGAAGATTTGCCCAATCGACTGGTGACCAAGGCAGACCCCGAGGACAGGTTTCTTGCCGGCAAAAGTCTTTATGATATCCAGACTTACGCCGGCATCTGAAGGAGTGCAGGGACCGGGAGAAATCAGCACGCGGTCCGGATTGAGGCGTTCGGCTTCGGCGGGCGTGAGTACGTCGTTGCGAAAAACCCGCATGCTTACGCCCAGCTGTCCGAAATACTGGACCAGGTTGAAGGTGAACGAATCGTAGTTGTCTATGACCAGCAGCACTTTTGACAAACGTACCCAGCCATTGACAGGCGGTCAAGTCTGCGGGCAGCGTGGCAGTGAGATGGCCAGCCACTTTCAGCTCTTGAAGACCGATACAGTCACCGCCGCCCGTCGGGGCCGGTTACAGACTCTGCATGGCTCCATTGAAACGCCGATTTTCATGCCGGTTGGTACCCAAGGGACGGTGAAGGCCGTGACCCCGGTTCAACTGCAGGAGCTGGGGGCTCAGATCATTCTCGGGAATACCTACCATCTCAATCTCCGCCCGGGATCGGAGCTGGTGCGGGAAATGGGCGGATTGCATAAGTTCATGGGCTGGAACGGCCCAATCCTCACGGATAGCGGAGGATTTCAGGTCTTTAGCCTCGCGAAACTGCGCGAGATCAAGGACGACGGCATCGCTTTTCAGTCCCACTTGGATGGAGCCAAGTTGTTCCTTGGCCCAAGGGAGGTCATGACGATCCAGGCCAATCTCGGATCGGATATCGCGATGGTCATCGATGAGTGTCCGCCCTGGCCTTGTACCCGCGATGAGTGCCGGCGGGCCGTGGACCGGAGCTACCGTTGGGCCCAGCAGTGCAAGCAGATCGCCACGGACAACGGGTTCCTTGCCTCGGGCCATCATGTGTTTGCCATTGCGCAGGGATCGACCTTTGACGATCTCCGGCGCGAGGCGGCTGAATCACTCGCCTCTTTGGATTTTCCCGGCTACGCGGTGGGCGGGGTCAGCGTGGGTGAGCCCGAACCCGAGATGATCAAACAGGTGGCCGCGACGACGCCGTTCATGCCCGCGGACAAGCCGCGTTACACCATGGGACTCGGAACTCCGCCGCAGATCCTGAAGATGATCGCCCTCGGCGTGGATATGTTTGATTGCGTCCACCCGACGCGCGTGGGCCGCAATGGCGCCGCCTTCACGCCCGACGGACTCATCAACCTGCGCAACGAACGTTATCGAGCGGATCCCGCCCCGGTGGTGGAGGGCATGGACAATTACACCTGCCGCAATTTCTCCCGCGCCTACCTGCGCCATCTCGTGATGGCCAATGAGATCCTCGCGAGCACCCTGCTGACCATCCACAATCTTCATTTCTATCTCGACCTGGTCGCCCAGGCCCGGACTCACCTCGAAGCAGGTGATTACGGTTCTTGGCATCGCGCTTGGATCGAGCGTTATGAGGCGGGCGAAGCGGCGATGTGATGCATTTCCGCGCTCGATAATACACGGACAATTTCACCATCATCCTGTCGCCACTTTCTTCCACGCAGCCCGCAAAGCACACAGACTTCTCAACCCGTTTTTCCCATGCGCATTCTCGTCACCGGCGGTGCCGGCTTCCTCGGTTCCCATTTGTGCGATCGGCTGATGGCCGACGGCCATGAAGTCATCTGTCTTGATAATCTCTTCACCGGGGCGAAGGCGAACATCGCCCACCTGCTGGGTAATCCGAACTTCGAATTCGTGCGGCACGACGTGATCGATCCCTTCAAGTACGAAGTGGACCAGATCTACAATCTGGCCTGTCCGGCCTCACCTCCTCACTACCAGTTCAATCCCATCAAGACGACCAAGACCTCGGTGATGGGGGCGATCAACTGCCTGGGACTGGCCAAGCGGGTGAAGGCCCGGGTTTTTCAGGCCAGCACCTCCGAAGTCTACGGCGATCCTTCCGTTCATCCCCAACCCGAGAGCTACTGGGGTAACGTGAATCCGATCGGCCGCCGCTCCTGCTATGACGAGGGCAAGCGCGTCGCCGAGACACTGTTCTTTGATTACCACCGCGAGAACGATGTGGATATCCGGATCGTCCGCATCTTCAACACCTACGGCCCGCGCATGCACCCGAATGATGGCCGCGTGGTCTCCAATTTCATCGTACAGGCGCTCAAGGGCGAAAACATCACGATCTACGGGGACGGTCTGCAGACCCGCTCATTCTGCTACGTCGACGACCTGATCGAGGGCTTTGTGCGTCTGATGAACCAGACCGAGACCGTCGGCCCGGTGAACATCGGCAATCCCGGTGAGTTCACGATGATCGAACTCGCCGAGAACGTGCTGAAGCTGACAAAAAGCAAGTCGAAGCTCGTCCACAAGGCACTCCCGGCCGACGATCCCAAGCAACGGCGGCCTGACATCACTCTCGCCAAAAAGCACCTGAAATGGGAGCCCAAGATCCCGCTGGCCGAGGGCCTGAAAAAGACCATCGCCTACTTCAAGACCAAGGTCTGAACCCGAGCCGTCCGGGCAGGTCCCCGGACGCGGACCGGGTCAGGTCGTCTGCAGCGACAGCGCGCGGTCGGAGGCGGAGATTTCCGCCTCCTCCAGCCGGGTTACCAGCACATCGACAGACAACTCACGCCTGGCGGTGCCGCGATAGGTTCCCTTGAGCGGCGAGACGTCGGCGAAATCCCGCCCCGTGGCCACTTTCACGTAGTGGCCGTCCGCCAGCCGATTGTTCGTGGGATCCAGGCCGCACCAGCCATGACCCAGCACATAAACCTCGACCCAGGCATGGCTGGCTTGGGCGCCCTTGAGCTGGTCTGCCGGACCATTGTAAAGGTAGCCGCTCACGTACCGGGTGGGTATTTTCAGGGCGCGACAAAGCCCGAGCATGACGTGGGCGAAATCCTGACACACGCCGGCGCGGGTCTTGAGCACCTCACGCACGTGGGTGTGGGCATGGGTGACGGCGGATTGATAGCGGAATTCCCGGTGCACGTAAGCCATGATGGCCTGGGCCGCCTGCCAGGTATCCGTGTGGCCTTGGGTGGCGTCGACCGCCATGCGCCAGAGGTCGGCACTCAGTTCGACATAGGTGCTGGCCTGAAGGAAATCGTAGCAAAGCTCGAGGCGGACGCATTCCGGCAGACGGGTGAGCGGGGCTGGGCTGGCGGCGCGTTCCAGGGCGGGCAATTCCCCGGTGGTGACAACCGAGTTGGCCTCGACGTTCAGTTCCGAGTGGGCCTGGTTGATTTCGAACAGATGAACATAGTTCAGATGGAAATCGAGATAGTGGGTCAGCCGGGAGGTTGGCAGGACCTTCAGTACGAAACTGTGGCAGATCTGCGCACCCGCGGAGATCGGTTGCAGGCGGGCTTCATTGAAGCTTTCGTGCACGTTGGCGCCATAATGGAACCGGGTGCGGTGAAATACGTGGAGTTTCATGCGAGCGTCAGCGGGGGCGGATCGGAGCGGCTGAACGGGCTCAGCGCAAGCCGACTGTGCGGATAATGCTGAGCTGCTGTTGCTGCTCCTCCTGTTGCCGGAGCTCGTTGTCGTCAGGAGTTTGGAACGGCTGGAAGATGTAGGCTTGGAAAAGGGCCTCGCCGATGGCGTTTAGCTTGCCCTGCAGGAGGTCGATGTAGTTGTGCAGACCGACGGCGAGAATGTCATCGACGGAGCTGAACTGGAGTTCAGCAAGCAACCGGCCCGCAAGTTTTTCCGCCTCATTGCCAAAGCGACCTTCGCGGATACCCGAGATGCGCCGCAGTACGGTGTTGAGATGGCGGACGGCAAAGCGAACCGAGCGCGGGAAGTCGTCGGTCAACAGGAGGAACTCGGCCACGAGGGCAGGTTGGACCTCGGCCCCGTTGAGGGCCTTGTAGGCGTCCCAGGCGCTGCAGGACCGCAAAACGGCGGACCAGCCCAGCACATCGGTCTGGTTGATGACCGTCTGGGAGCCTTGTTCGGGCAGGGAGGCCGAGCGCACGTCAAGGATGCGCGAAGTCTTGTCGGCGCGCTCGAGGAAGCGTCCGCACTGGATGAAGAACCAGCCTTCGCTCCGGACGATCGTCGCATCGGTCAGACCCTGGAGCAGCAGGGAACTGCTCTTGATGGTCGAGAAGAAATCGAAGGGGCTTTCCCGCCATTCCTTTTTGGCGCGGGGGGAGTTGACGAAAAGGTAGATGCGGTTGATCTCCTCCCAGAGCTCGGCCGTGATCTGGTCGCGGACCATGCGGGCATTTTCACGGGCCTGGCCGATGGAGGAACAGATGGAATTCGTGTTGCTGGGATTGAACACCATGAAATCCGTGACGCTCTGTCCGGTGGTGCGGGGATAGAGCTTGCGGAACAGTTCCTCGTCCCCGGAGCTCTGGACCACGGGAATCCAGTGGGCGTTGAGGGTGGCGTCATCGAGATTGCGGAAGTCCAGAAGCATTTGGAGATTCACGTCGACCAGACGCGCGATGTTCTCCGCGCGCTCGATATAACGGCTCATCCAATAAAGGCTGTTGGCGACTCTGCTTAGCATGGTGGTAAGGGGTTATTTGTTGCCGTAGAGGACCCAGGTTTCCTTGCTGCCGCCACCTTGGGAGGAATTGACGACGAGGGAACCTTTGCGCAATGCGACACGGGTCAGGCCGCCGGGGATGATGGCGGCTTTTTCGCCATAAAGGATGAAGGGACGGAGGTCCACATGGCGGCCGGCAAAACCCTCTGCCTCGCCGCAATAGGTGGGATGGCGGGAAAGGGAGATCATCGGCTGACCGATGTAGTTGCGCGGGTCGGCCTCGATCCGCTTGCGGAATTCATTCCGCTCGGCCTGCGTGGCATGCGGCCCCATGAGCATGCCGTAACCACCGGCCTCGTTGGCGGCCTTGACGACCAGCTTGTCGAGGTTCTCGACCATGTATTTCTTGTCGGCTTCCTCGCTGGCGAGATACGTCTGGACGTTCGGCAGGATCGGGTCTTGGTCGAGGTAGTACTTGATGATGCGGGGGACGAAGTAATACATGACCTTGTCATCCGCGAGGCCGGTGCCGATCGAGTTGGCCAGGGAGACGTTGCCGGCGCGGTAGGCGTTGATGAGACCGGGCACGCCGAGGGCGGAATCGCGGCGAAAAACCGTAGGATCGAGAAAATCATCGTCGATGCGACGGTAGATGACGTGCACGGGTTTCAGACCCTTCGTGGTCCGCATGAAGACATGCTGGTCGCGGACCAGCAGGTCGCGTCCCTCGACGATCTCGATACCCATTTGCCGGGCGAGATAGGTGTGCTCGAAGTAGGCGGAGTTGTAGGGTCCCGGCGTGAGCAACACGACGGTCGGCTCGGCGACGCCCAAGGGTGCGGTGTATTCCAGAACCTTGAGGAGTTCCTCGGAATAGTTGCTGACGGGGCGTACCCCACCGGCCTCGAAGACCTCAGGGAAAGTGCGTTTCAACGCCCGGCGATTCTCCAAGACATAGCTCACTCCCGATGGGCAGCGGGCGTTATCCTCAAGGACGAGATACTCGCCCTTGTCATCGCGGATGATGTCCGTGCCGCAGATGTGAATGTAGATGTCGCGAGGGACCTTCACATTCATGAACTCCCGGCGGAAATGCTTGGCCGACATCACATAGTGCGCTGGGATTGTCCCGTCCTTGATGATGTTCTGATTGTGGTAGATGTCGTGCAGGAAAAGATTCAGAGCGGTGATGCGCTGGATCAGGCCGGCTTCGAGATGCTCCCATTCCTGGGCCGGAATGATGCGGGGAATGAGATCGAAGGGAAAAATGCGCTCCGTTCCTTGGGAATCACCGTAGACATTGAAGGTAACACCTTGGCGCAGAAAGGAGAGATCCACGGCCGTGCGTTTGGCGGCGAACTCCTCGGGGCTGAGGCCCGTGAAGTGTTTCAGAAATTGCTGATAATGCGGACGGATCGCCCCGGAAGAGTCCACCATCTCATCGTAAAAGGCACCGGTTTCGTAATTTTTAAAGGGATCGAGAGGCTGCGGGGTGGTCATGGAGGGCAGGGAGCTTGGCATGGAGAGATGGTGCTGAATGAGCAGGCGGCATGCAAATCGTGAATAAATTATTCTCATTGTTTGCCGGACAGCACTTTAGGTATTTCCGGCCGTGTGTGTTTTGCCATTTGCCAAGGGTTGCGGGGTAGTTTTCATTCAACCCTTTCAATGCTCAGCTTCATCCTTAAGAAATTCGCCGGCAGGCACCACCGGAAGTACATCGAGAAATGCCGCCCCATCGTCGCACGCGCCAACGAGTTTGAGCGGCAATACCAGCAGCTGACCGACGAGCAGTTGCGGGCCAAGACCGATGAGTTCCGCGCCCGGATCAAGCAGGGTGAAAGCCTTGATCAGCTCCTGCCGGAGGCTTTTGCCACGGTGAAGAGCGCCGCCCGCCGGCTTTGCGGTCGCAAGATCTCCGTCTGTGATCAGGAGCTGACCTGGGACATGGTGCATTTCGATGTGCAGCTCATCGGTGGCATCACCCTGCATGAAGGCCGGATTGCCGAAATGGCCACGGGCGAAGGCAAGACCCTGGTCGCCACGCTGCCGCTCTATCTCAATGCGCTGACCGGGAAAAACGCCCAGTTGGTCACCGTCAACGACTACCTCGCCCGCCGCGATTCCGAGTGGATGGGGCACCTGTACAACTTCCTCGGGATCACGGTCGGCTGCATCCAGCAATCAATGCATTCCGAGCAGCGTCGCGAGATGTACGCGCGCGACATCACCTACGGCACCGCTTCCGAGTTCGGGTTCGACTACCTCCGCGACAACGGCATGGCGACCCGCAAGGAGAACCAGGTGCAGCGCGACCACTTTTACTGCATCGTGGACGAAATCGACTCGATCCTCGTGGACGAAGCGCGCACCCCCCTGATTATTTCGGGCCCGGCGCCCATCGAGCGCGAGCAACCTTTCACCCGTTTGAAGCCCGGGGTGGAAAAACTCGTGGCCGCCCAGCTCAAGCTCATCAACCACCTGGTCAAGGATGCCGCCGACCTCTTGGAGAAGAAGGACGCCACACCGGAGGACCGGCAGACCGCCGCGATGAAAATGCTCCAGGTCAAGCTGGGCATGCCGAAGAACAAACAGCTGCTCCGCCTCCAGGAAAATCCGGAGTGGCGCAAGCTCCTCGACAAGACCGATGTCGAGATGCACAGCGATTTCAACAAGTCCGAGCTCTACAAATTTAAGGAGGAGCTCTACTTCGTCATCGACGAGAAAAACCACCAGGCCGACCTCACCGACCCGGGTCGGGCGCTGCTCCGTCCGGATGATCCGGATGCCTTCGTGCTGCCGGATCTCGCCAGTCTCTTCATCGACATCGAGAAGGACACCACCAAGACCCCCGAGGAGAAGGAGCAGGCCAAGCGTGACGCGCAGAACCACTACGAAGTCGTGTCAGAGGACATCCACGCGCTTTCCCAGCTCCTCCGCGCCTATTCCATCTACGAGCGCGACGTCGAATACGTCGTCCAGGAAGGCAAGGTTGTCATCGTTGACGAGAACACCGGGCGCATCATGTCGGGCCGGCGTTGGTCCGACGGCCTGCACCAGGCCGTCGAGGCCAAGGAAAACGTCACCATCGAGCGCGAGACCCGCACCTACGCCACGGTCACGATCCAGAATTACTTCCGCATGTACGAGAAGCTGGCGGGCATGACCGGCACCGCCGAGACCGAGGCGACCGAGTTCAATGAGATCTACCGGCTCGCAGTCACGCAGATCCCGACCAACAAGCCCTGCATCCGCATCGATCAGAACGACTCGATCTTCAAGACCCGCCGCGACAAGTACAACGCGGTGGTGAAACAGATCCAGGAAGCCCAGGGACGCGGACAGCCCGTGCTCGTGGGTACCGTGACGGTTGAACAATCCGAGGTCCTGAGCCGCATGCTGAAGCGGGCCGGTGTCATCCACACCGTGCTCAACGCCAAGTTCCACCAGCAGGAGGCTGAGATCGTCACCCGGGCCGGCCAGCGCGGTTCCGTCACCATTGCCACCAACATGGCGGGTCGCGGCACCGACATCAAGCTGGGCGAAGGCGTCCGCGAGCTGGGCGGCCTCTTTGTTGTCGGTACCGAGCGCCATGAATCCCGGCGCATTGACCGCCAGCTGCGCGGTCGTTGCTCCCGTCAGGGCGATCCCGGTCAGACGAAATTCTTCCTCTCGCTCGAGGACGACCTGATGCGTCTCTTCCTCCAGGGCAACCTGGCTTCCAAGATCATGGAAGGTTCGATGAAGGAAGGCGAAGAGCTGGAGCACAAGTGGCTCAACTACTCGATCGAGTCGGCCCAGAAGAAGGTCGAGCAGCAGAATTTCGCGATTCGCAAACGGCTCCTGCAGTATGACGACGTCCTGAACAAGCAGCGCGAAGTCATTTACGGCATCCGTAACTCCGCCCTGCACAGCGACCGGCCCAAGGACATCATCTTCGAGATGATCGAGGATGAGATTGCGGCGCGTCTTGAAAACTCCGGCTATGGCACGAAGAACAGCGCGACCGAATCCAACATCGAGAGTCTGGTCGGTTGGCTGAACTCCCATTTCCCGGTCAGCGTCAAGGTCGGGGAGATGACCGGCGATGCCGAGACATTGCTCAAGTCCCTCGTGGAGCGCATCCGCCAGGCCTATGCGCTCAAGGAGTCGGTCGAGGACCAGGCCGCCCTCGGCGGCCTCGAGCGTTACATCGTCATCAATGCGATTGATCATCATTGGCAGGAGCACCTGACCGAGATGGAGGAGTTGCGCCGGTCGATCGGGCTGCGTTCCTACGGGCAGAAGGATCCTTTGTCCGAGTACAAGGGCGAAGCCTTCCGCTTCTTCGAGGAACTGATGAACAACGTGCGGCTGCAGATCTGCACCAGCCTGTTCCGTTCCGCGACGAACCGCGACGCCTTCGAGAACCTCTTCGCCATCCTTTCCCGCTCCGCCCGCATGCAGGGTCCGGCCGCCACGCCCACGGCCCTGGGGGCCGCCGCGCAGTCGACCGCGCCGGCGGGAGAGGCCCCGGCCGCCGAGCCGGAGATCAAGCTGCCGGCCGTCACCATCCGCCGCGAGACGCCCAAGGTCGGACGCAACGACCCGTGTCCCTGCGGTTCGGGCAAGAAGTTCAAGAACTGTCACGGCGCCTGACCGCGCCGCGCGTCGTTTCCCATGATCCGGATCATCGGTTTTGACGCCGACGACACGCTCTGGCGCAACGAGGAACTCTTTGAGCTGGCGCACGAACGCTTTCGCGCGCTGCTGGCCCGGTATCATCCGCCGGCCGAGGTGGATCGCGTCCTCTATGCGACGGAGATGCGCAACTTGCCGCTCTACGGCTATGGGGTGAAAGGTTTCAACCTGAGTTGCGTCGAGGCCGCCATCGCGTTGTCGGAAGGCCGGATTGCCGCACGGGAGCTCGAGGAGATTCTAGCCACGGGCCGGGAGATGCTGGCTCATCCGGTCGAATTGTTGCCCGGGGTTGCCAGCGTGGTGCCGGCACTCGCCCGTGATTACCGGCTGCTGCTCATCACCAAGGGCGATCTCCATCATCAGGAGCGCAAGGTCGCCGCATCGGGACTGGCGGGCCACTTTCAAGGCATCGAGATTCTGAGCGAGAAGGACGTTCCCACGTATGAGCGGGTCCTCCGGCGCCACGGGGTGTCGTTGGACGAGTTCGTGATGGTCGGCAATTCGCTCAAATCGGACATTCTGCCGGTGCTCGCGCTGGGTGGCGCCGGCGTGCATGTGCCGTACCACCTCACCTGGCAACACGAGCACGTGGAGGAGGCGCCCGCACCGCCGGCGCGTTTCCGCCGCATTGGAAGTCTGGCCGAGTTGCCCGCGGTGCTGCCTCATTTGTGACCATGAGTGATCCTGTTGAACCGCCCGATCCGTACGCCCCGTCGCCGACCCTCTGGCAGCGGCATCCGCAACTGGCCTGGGGGCTGGCGGTCTTCGCCCTCACCGTGGTGCTCACGGTGTCGGCGTTTCCTCCGGTCAATGCCGGCGAGGCGGCCTATGTGATCGCGGTGCCGGCCGTCTTGTGGGCTTACCGCCGGCCGACCTTCAAAGGCTATGCACTCGCGGTGTTGGGCGCCGAGGTCGTGGCTTGGACCATCTTGCTGGGCTGGCTGCACAATGTCACCTGGGTGGGGCTCCTTTTGCTCGGACCCTTTGTCGGCCTGATCGCGGGCTCGTGGTTTCTCGCCGCGTGGTGGGCCGTGCCGCGGCTGGCGGGACATCAGGCCATGATCCGTATTCTGGTGCTGGCCGGTCTGGCTGGGCTCTGGGTGGTGCTTGAGTGGTTGCGCGGAATGCTCTTTGGCGGATTCCCTTGGCTGCCTCTGTCCGCCAGTCAGTGGCAGCGACCGTTGGTGCTGCAAAGCGCTTCCATCGCCGGTGGCTGGGGAGTGTCCTTCCTGCTGGTCTTTTTCAGCCTGGGCGTGGCCGCCTATGCGCACCGGATCTTCTATGAGGGGGCGACCGGACTGCGCAAACGCAGCCCGGAATTCATGGTCACGCTGATGCTCCTGGTGTTTTCCTCGTTTCCTTTCCTGGCCGAGCTGATGAATCCGCAGCGGGTGAAACTGGCCCGGGTGGCGCTGGTGCAGCCCTATATCCCGCAGGACAAGAAATGGGACGGAGCCTTCGCCAAGAATGTGCTCGATACCCTTGAGAAAGTGACCGTGGTGGCCAACGACCGGGGCGTGCCGGATATCATCATCTGGCCTGAAGCGGTGACCCCATGGGCGGTGTATCGTGATCCCAATATCAAGGACTGGCTCGAGTTCATTGCCCGGAAAACCGGCAAGCCTTTGCTGCTGGGCTCGGTGGCGGCCGAAATCCCCGGACAGGATCCGGAGAACTGGCGCAACGGAGCGTTTGTGATCGATCCGGTCACGGGGTTGGCGCCGGAAGCCTACTACAAACGAAAGCTGGTGCCCTTTGGGGAGTATATCCCCCTGCGCCCTATA
>JBDKHE010000150.1:0-6177 GCA_039797805.1 Verrucomicrobiota bacterium | reverse complement strand
GAGGAGATCACCACCCGCGGTCCGCTCAGCTCCGAAGATTTCGCCGACACCGGACGCGCCCGCTCGGCCTGGGGCGCCGCCACCCTGGCAAAATCCACCCTGCAAAAACTGTTCTTTCACGGCCAGCTGCTGATCGCTCGCCGGACAGCCGACAACCGCCGCTGTTACGATCTCCCCGCGCGGATCCTGCCTCCGGCTATTCTCCGCTTGCCCGAACCCGGCAAAGCGGACACCGCCCGTTGGGAGGTCTTGCTCAAACTGCGCCAACGCCGCCTCACCCCGCTGAAACGCACCGAGCTGCCCCACGTCGCCGACCTCGTCCAGGCGATTTCCGTCGAAGGCTGCCCGGCCTTGTATTGCCTGACGGCTGATCTGCCTTTGCTGGAACCTTCCGCCCTCCGCGTTCCGCCCGCTGCTCCAACCACCCCGCTCCTGCTCGCTCCCTTGGACCCGCTGATCTACGACCGGCGGGTGACGTCTGGTCTCTGGAATTTCGACTACACCTGGGAGGTCTACACGCCGCCGGCCAAGCGGAAACGGGGCTACTACGCCCTGCCGGTCCTGGCCGGCACCGAGATTGTCGGCCACGTCGACCCCAAGGCCGACCGCGCCAGCAGCCGCCTTCGGGTGGTGTCGCGCAAGATTCGGCGAGGACACGCCCTGACCGAGCCCTTGGATCACCTGGCGGGCTGGCTGCGACTGCGCCGCTGAAACCTTCAGAATTGGAAAACGCTCATCTCATTGTGCGGTGACGAGGCCGGTTTGATGCATCCAAACGGTCATTCCGCCCGTTGTTGGGGTGTGACTCCCCTTCGTTCCCATTCCCTTGCTAAGGAAATCGTTCGGTCCGCGAACGGCTGCGCCAAGCCCGCGCCATGATGTCCGCGGTACACCATGAAATCCCGGCGAGGAACCAACCGACCCGACCTGCTTCCCGGACACCGGGCCTGGCCGACCGGCTGGCCGTGCGCCAACGGCCGGAATCACCCGTGGTCGGACGCCAGCGGTGGTCGGACCTGCTTTTCGCGCATTGGACGGTCGACGCAAACCTCGTGCAGGCCACCTTGCCCCCGGGGCTCTTCGTGGATACTTTCGACGGTCGCGCCTACCTCGGGATCGTGCCATTTTTCATGGAGCGGGTACGTCCGGCCTGGCTGCCACCGGTGCCGTGGCTTTCGTGGTTCCAGGAGTTGAACGTGCGAACCTATGTCCACGACGCCCAGGGGCGCCCCGGCGTCTGGTTCTATTCCCTCGATTGCAACCAACCCGTCGCCGTGACGCTCGCGCGCAATCTCTTTCACCTCCCCTACCACCATGCCCGCATGTCCGCGCAGCGCGACCTGCACCCGATCCGCATGGCGTCCCGGCGCAAACGCGGGCAGGACGCCACCAGCCACTTTGCCTGGACACCCGGTCCGGTGACCTGGACCGCGGCCCCGGGATCGCTCGAATTCTTCCTGATCGAGCGCTACCTGCTGTTCACAGCCGATCGCACCGGCCGCCTCCTGTCCGGGCGCGTGCATCATCCCGCCTATCAGATCAACCAGCCCGTCGTCACCGAGCTCTCCGTGGAGCCGGCTCGCCTCGCCGGATTCCAGCTCGCCGGCGAACCGGTCTCCGTCCTCGGCGTCGATGCCGTGGATGTTTCAATCTACGGACTGCAACCCCTTCCGCCCCGCGCCGATGCCTGACACCCCTCTTGCCCCAGTCTGGTTGATCACCGGTTGTTCCAGCGGACTCGGCCGAGCCATGGCTGAACATGCCCTCGCCCGCGGCCAGCGCGTTGTGGCCACCGCTCGCCAACCGGCGAACATTTCCGGCCTCGCCGCTGAGCACCCGGGCCGCTGCCTGGTCCTGCCGCTTGATGTGACACAGCCCGACCAGATCGCGACCGCCGTCAATCGCACAATGGAGGCCTTCGGGCAGATCGACGTGCTCGTGAACAACGCCGGATACGGCCTCCTCGGCGCGCTTGAGGAACTCGCGGATGAACAGATCCGGCGCAATTTCGAAACCAACTTCTTCGGCGCCCTGCAGATGGTCCGCACCACGCTGCCCATCATGCGGACGCAGCGCCGGGGGCACCTCGTCACCATCAGTGCCGCCGCGGTGATCGCCAACTACCCCGGTTTCTCCATCTACGGCGCCACCAAGTGGGCGCTCGAGGGCGCCATGGAGTCGCTGGCCGCGGAGTTGCGCCCGTTCGGCATCAAGTCGACCATCGTGCGTCCCGGTCCCTTTCGCACGGCGTTTGTCGGTCGCTCGCTGGAAAACGCTGCCGTCCGTTGGGACGAATACGACGCCACCAGCGGGAAGTTCCGGCGCTTCCTCGAAAAAGTGGACGGTGCCCAGCCAGGCGATCCCAGCCGGGCCGCCGCCGCCATCTTCAACGCCGTCCAGGCCGAACGCCCGCCGCAACGTCTCACGCTCGGCGCCTACGCGATCGACAAGACCCGCCGGCAACTCACAGCCGCTTCCCGCGAGCTTGAAGCCTGGACCGAAGCCGGCCTGTCGGCCGATTTCCCTCCGGCGACACCCTCTTCATGACTGATGAAATCTTCACCCGCTCCGTCAGGATCGAGCGGCCGGTGGCCGAGGTCTTTGCGTGGCACGAGCGCCCGGGCGCGCTGACCCGGCTCACGCCTCCGTGGGAACGGGTCGAAATAACGTCCCACGTCGGCGGTATCCGCGACGGCGCCCGCGTGTCCCTGCGCACCAAGGTCGGCCCGCTTTGGATTCGCTGGGAGATCATCCACCGCGATTATGTGGCCGGACGACAGTTTCGCGACGTGTTGCAGCGCGGGCCCTTTGCCAAATGGGAACACCTCCATCGCTTCGAACCCGCCGGCGACGGGGCCTGCGTGCTGACGGATGAGATTCACTACCGCCTGCCGCTGGCCGAGCTCGGCCGGTGGTTCGGCGGCGCCTTCACGCGCAGGAAACTGGCCCGCCTGTTCGCCTATCGCCATCGCGTCACAAAGTCCGAAATCGAATCCTCCGCTGCCAACGCCTCGGGCAACCCGACACCATGAGCAAGCGCGTCGCCATTGTCGGGGCCGGGATTTCGGGATTGCTGCTCGGACGCGAATTGCAGGCCCGCGGGCACGACGTGGTCGTGTTGGAAAAGAGCCGCGGCCTCGGCGGACGACTCGCCACCAAGCGGGTTGACGCCAGTGTCTTCGACCAGGGCGCCCAGTTTTTCACCGCCCGGGACGAATCGTTCGTCAGGCTGGTGAGCGCGTGGCAGGAAAGCGGTCTGGTCGCTCCCTGGCCCGGTGCGTCCGCCCAACGCTGGATAGCCCGGCAATCCATGAATGCGCTTGGCAAAGCCCTCGCCGAGGGTCTTGCGGTGCGACGCGAATGCCGGGTGCTGCAGGCCCGGCCTGAGGACAACGGCTGGACCCTGCTCATCGAAAACCGGCCGCCGTTGCGCGTGGACCGGCTCGCGCTGACCGCGCCCGTGCCTCAATCCCTGGCTTTGCTCGCAGCCGGTGAGGTCCCGCTGCCACCGGCGCTCGCCATGCAATTGGCTGCCCTGACTTATCACCCCTGTCTGGCGCTGCTGCTGACCCTCGCCGGTCCGGGCGCCGTGCCGGCGGAAGGCGTGGCCCCGGAATCGGGCCCGGTTCGTTGGCTGGCCGACAATAGGCTGAAGGGCGTCTCTCCCGGCGAGTCGGCTGCCGTGACTGTCCACCTGCGCCCAGGATTTTCCGCCGAACACTACGATAAACCGGTGACGGAACTCATGCCGCTGGTCCTGCCCTCGATTGAGCCCTGGCTGGGATCGCCCGTGACCGCGGCCACGCTTCACCGGTGGCGGTACAGCGAACCCGCCACAACCCACGCCCGGCCCTGTGAGTGGCTCCCCGGGCTAGGCCTCGGATTCGCTGGCGACGCGTTCGGTGGCCCGCGCGTGGAAGGCGCGGCGCTCTCCGGCCTCGCGCTCGCCGCGGCCATGGCCTGAACCGGCCGCGGCGCAACCTTTGTTGCTCATCCCGGCGCCTGATTTTAGGTGCAAAAATCTTCGTTGCGATCTTGCCGGCCGCGAACGCCGCGCCCCACACTGACTGTTCGTGGACGATCTTCTCCTCACTCTCAAAACCACCTTCGGCTACAGCAGCTTCCATCCGCTGCAACACGAGATCATCGAAACCTCCCTCGCCGGCCGCGATGTCTTCGCCCTCCTACCCACCGGCGGCGGCAAGTCCCTGTGCTTCCAGCTGCCCGCCTTGCACCGCACCGGCCTGACGATCGTGGTCTCACCACTGATCGCGCTGATGAAAGACCAAGTGGACCAGCTGCAGGCCGCCGGCGTGGCCGCCACCTACCTCAACTCCTCACTCGACGCCGACGAATCCCGCTCGCGGCTGCGCGGACTCCACCGCGGCGAGTTCCGCCTCCTCTACGTGGCGCCCGAGCGCCTGATGCTCGACAACTGGCAGGAGAACCTGAAGGCGTGGAACATCGCCGCCATCGCCATCGACGAGGCGCACTGCGTGTCCGAGTGGGGCCATGATTTCCGTCCCGAGTATCGGCAGATCGCCAAACTCCGCGATCTTCTCCCCGACGTGCCCGTGATGGCCCTCACCGCCACGGCGACCGACCGCGTGCGGGTTGACATCATCAAGCACCTGAAGCTCCGCGACGCCGCCACCTTTGTCGCCAGCTTCAACCGCCCCAACCTCTCCTATCGCGTCATCCCCAAGGACCAGCCGGCGAAACAGATCATCAATTTCGTCCGTGCGCGCGAGCACGAGAGCGGCATCATCTACTGCGCCAGCCGCGCCACCGCCGAGCGCGTCGCCGAATCCCTCGCCGGCCGTGGTTTCTCCGCCCGGCCCTATCACGCCGGCCTCGACGCCGCCGAGCGCTCGCGCAACCAGGAGATGTTCCTGCGCGACGAGACCAACATCATCTGCGCGACCATCGCCTTCGGCATGGGCATCAACAAGCCCAACGTCCGCTGGATCATCCACCACGATCTGCCTAAAAACATCGAGGGCTACTACCAGGAAACCGGCCGCGCCGGTCGCGACGGCCTGCCGGGTGACTGCCTGCTGCTCTTCAGCGCCGGCGACATCGCCAAACAGACGCACTTCCTCGATGAGATCACCGACGAGCACGAGCAGGCCGTCGCCCGCCGCCAGTTGCGCCAGATCGTGCACTACGCCGAGAGCGCCGGCTGCCGCCGCACCGAGTTGCTCGACTACTTCGGCGAGACGTTTCCACTCGATAATTGCGGCGCCTGCGACAACTGCCTGGAGCCTCGCGAGACTTACGACGGCACCATCGTGGCGCAGAAATTCCTCTCCTGCGTCTACCGCATCGCCCAGAACAGCAGCTTCAGCGTCGGCCTCAACCACATCATCGAGGTCCTCACCGGCGCCAACACCGAGAAAATTCAGCGCTGGGGCCACGGCCGGCTGACGACCTACGGCATCGGCCGCGACCTCCCTCGCCCCGCCTGGGCCGCGATCGGCCGCGAGCTCATGCGTCTCGGCTACCTCGCCGTCGCCGAAGGCGAATACGCCACCTTGGAGATCACGCCCGAAGGCCGCGAGGTCCTGCGCTCCCGCACGCCCATCACGCTCACCAAGCCGATGGACCTGCCCAAGGCGAAACGCGTCAGCCGCCGCGAAGGCGACATCGCCTGCGACGAGATCCTTTTCGAGCACCTGCGCGTCCTGCGCAAGAACCTCGCCGACGAACGCAAGGTTCCCGCCTACGTCGTCTTTGGAGACGCCACCCTCCGCGAGATGGCCCGCCGCTACCCCACACGCCTCAGCGAAATGGAAGGCATCACCGGCGTCGGCGAGAAGAAGCGCGCCGAATACGGCGAGATCTTCGCCGAGGCCGTGGCCACCTATCTGCAGTCGAATCCGCGGATCACGTTCAACGACTGAGGAAATCCGGAAATCAACCGGCAACACCCCCGCCCGGACGGGCACCCCTCTCGATCCCGAACAAAGCAGTCGGATTCCACCACGAAAGGCACGAAGCACACGAAAGGAGCAGCCTCAGGACGTACTCAATCATGGTTAAATGGAGTCACTGAGTGGTGACTTCATTGAGACCGGCTCCGTCCGGCTTGATTGTTCATTTCGTGTATTTTGTGTGTTTCGTGGTGGCCCCTGATTGAATGGCTCCGGCCTCATGGAGGGGACGTAACCATCGCCG
>JBDKHE010000149.1:0-10832 GCA_039797805.1 Verrucomicrobiota bacterium | reverse complement strand
GCCATCTGCAGCAACAGGCCGGTGCCAAGCGCCACCAGCCGAAAGCTGCCCCCGCGGAGCAAGGCACGTCCGGTCGAACTCATGTCATTGACGGCTCCTCCAACCGCAAGAGTCGGCAAACCTCCCGTCGGATGAGGTCGGCACTGCGACCAGGTTCCCCGTTGATTTCTGCCTGGATTGATTTGAGGCCCGGTGGCGGCCATGAAAGGCAGGCTTTCTGCAATGCCGTCCCGAGCTCAGCGGCTGTGTCTATCGTTGGCACGATCTGACCGAGGCGGTCGGCAAAGGTGCTTTCGCCCATCTGGGCGCCCGCCTGATTTGCCCCCGAAGGGTTGGACCGGACCAGCACCGTTTTCATGCCGGTGGCCGCCGCGTAAATGGCGACGGAGGTGAGGTCATCGACGACCGCCACGTCGCTGCTGGCCATGATTGCCGCCAGGGATTGATCCGGCGGCGAAACGCGAAATCCCAGCGCAACGAGCCGGTCAAATGTCGCCGTCCAGTCCTTACCTTGGGAAATGTTCCGGTTATACAGATGCGGATGGGGGCGGAGCACGATCTCGTAGTCATTCAACAATCGCTGAGCCTGTTGAAATAGTTCGTCCCCAATCCTCGTGAACAGGCAATTGGGGCCCCAGGAACTGGCCATCAGGACGACCGGCCGCGGCGAGGCCAGGCCCAGCGAAGAGCGCAGTGAATCCCGCTCCAGCATGGTTGCGGAAATCTTGTCGAGCCGGGAGTTCCCAACCACGACGATCTGATCCCGCAACCGAGGATCCCGTTCAATGGCAGCCCGCCTGCTCACATGGCTGGACTCAAGGATGCACGTGTAGTGCGGCTGACCTTCGGGAGTATAAAGATACTTGGGGTCGTAATGGTAGTTAACGCCCTTGTAGCTTTTCCCGCTGACGCCATGGGGAATCCGGAGAACAGGCTGTTGCGCGGGATCGGCGAGCCGCTTGAAATACCCCGGGTGATTCGCGAGGACGACCAGATCCCATTTCCGAAGGTTGGCCGTTCGTCTGGACACCTGAGTCACGGGCAGTCGCGCGAGTATCCTGGCATGGTCACCAGGCGATTGCTCGCAGTCCTGCAAAGTCACAAAGAAGCGGAGGCGCTGATCGCCGCGGGTTATTTCCCAGAATTCTGCCAGGTACTCCGCGGTAAGTGACTGTTCTGCCGCGAGCAGGATATGGCGGACGTTGCTCGGCTTTTGGTTCAGCACACGCACGACGGGCCCGGCGACGGCATAGAAAAAGTCTTGGAGATGTTTCAACATGCGACAGCGATCCCCGCAGGATCGCGACTTTTTCAGTCAGATTCCCAGTCCGGGTTGGCCAACAGGAACTCGGCCAAGGCCAGGTCGAGGAGGGTGGTGATTTTGAAATTCCGGTAATGCCCAGGCACCAACCGGGTCGATCTGCCATAGTGCAGCATCAGCTCAATGTCGCTGTTGACCACCACTCCTTCCTGCCGGGCCCTTTCATGGCACTCGCGCAGGGCTTCGGTGCGAAAGCACACGGGAGTCACAACCACTTTGAGATCGGCCCGATTGACCGCGGCTTCGGCGATCGAACCGCCCTTCACCATGTTCTCCTGCACCGGACTCGCGGTAGTCACACAATCCTCATCGAAGCGTGCGACCTGCTCAACGAGTGCGCGGGTCACGAAGGGAACCACGGCATTGTGCGAAATCACCCGGGATGTCTGCACGGCTGCCAGGCCCAGGCGCATGGATTCCTGCCGGGTGGCCCCGCCTGGCACCAGATGCCATCCACTGAGACCGTATTGGTTGAGCACCTCGGTCATCCGATCCTGAGTCCCCGGAGCGTGGATGATGATCTTTCGACCGATCCACGGTATGGTCGCAAAAAGCCGCAGGGGATGAATCATCACCGGCACTCCGCCAAGCATCAGGAATTGTTTGGGGGTATTCTTGCCCACCCGGGCGCCAATTCCTGCCGCAGGTACTACTAGATCGATTACATCCATGCTGCTCGACAAGCGCTAGCAACCTGCAGGCGTTCTCGAAAGCAAATTCTCTGCAAAGATTATCGATGGCGGTCGTTGTTGGCACCGATTATCTCGCGAAAGGCATACCGAGGCCTTGGGCGATCAGAGACGCGCACCAGCGAGTGACGGGCTCAGAACAGGCTTGGTAATGGGGTGGGAAGGTTTATGACACAGGGGAAAGGAGACCTTGGCCGTGCTGCTCACCCCGGAAAACTTCAACTGGCCTCTGGCCTACGACGCGGAAGCGGTCGTCGCCCGGCATCTCAAGGCGTTTCTCGCCCGGAACAGTTTCGCGAGCCGGCTGGCGACACGCATGCAGGCCGAAACGGGCACGGAGGTTTTCGAGTGGACCGATCATCTGGTCGTGTCTCCGGAACATGCGGAGGAGTTTCGCGCGGTTGGTTTTGGGCCGGAACTGGCGGACGCGCCGGAAGGCTTCATGGTGCTGGCCCATCCCCATGCCATGTTGCCCCGGGTGTTGGTTGATACCCGCGCGGCGTCCTCACCGTTCCCTCGATCCCTGGCCATCCGGCCGGAATCGCTGGCGGACTTCATGGCCCGGCACGGTCTGACCGGGTTGATTCATGGCCGGCCCTGCGCGCGGTTGCGGCGGCTGCATGTGAACGAAGAAAACGGCGCGCACCTGGAAGCGGTCGAACGACTGGGATACCGTGGATTCGTGGTGCATGACCCGGAGCCCGGATTTGCCGGTGCGGTGCTGGCGGTGCGCGAGCTTTGGCGGACCAGAAAACGCGATTACGATCACGACGAGGACGGCTGCAAGCAGGCCTTTGCGCTGCTGGAGGAGGCTGTCAACCGGGTGGGTCGAGACGTGGCCTGCGAGCTGTTTTTCGCCGAGGAGCGGGATTTCTGGATGTTCCGGAACCGGGCCGGGCGGGTGCAAAAGCGCCGGCAGGATCAGCTCGGGCTCGGCTGGGCCAACCACGATCACCACACCTTTCGCTGCTCGCGGCGCTATTTTCCCGACCTGGTGCAGTTCATGGAGAAACTGGGTCTGGAAAAGCGTGAGCGTTTCTATGCGGGAGCCGAGGCGGGGTGGGGCGCGCAGGTGATGGAGTCGCCGACGGTCGGCATCGTGGTGTTCGCCGACGTGGACCTGCAGCCCGAAGAAGTGAATGAGGATTATGCCGCCCGGCGCCTCCCAGAAGTGAATTTCGTCCGCACGGTCGGGCTCTGGTGCGGCCTGCACGGGGACAGTTTCCTGCAGGCGGGCATGCACCACCTGGAGGCGCGGTTCAACCATCCGCTCCTGAAGGAACAACTCGCGGCCGCGGGCGTCGCCACCATGAAACCCTTCTCGGATTTTCCTTTCCTGAAGCAGGCTTTCACGGAAGGCGAACGCTGGACGGTTGATCCGCGGCGGGTCAACGCGCTCCTGCAGAAGGGGCTGATCACCCAGGCCCAGGCGGCTGGATTCATCAAGGACGGCGCCATCGGCAGTCACCTCGAGAATCTCGAGCGCAATGGCGGCTTCAAGGGGTTCAACCAGAAGGCCGTCAGTGCGATCATTGCGGCAACCGATCCGCTCGCTGTGCAGGCGGCGCACTCAACCTGAATGGCCGGCGCCGCGGCGGAGCGGTCCGCACCGCCCGGCCCACCAAAACCCCTTCACGCATCATGAAAATCGGCATCATCGGCGCCGGCAAGATCGGCGGAACCATCGCCACGCTTCTTGAGTCGTGCAAGTTTTGCAAAAGCGTCGCGTTGGCGGATGTGCGCAGCGGCGTTGCTCTCACCGGCCTGAAGAAGGCGAAATTCGTCCCGCTGGACGTGAAGCAACCCGCCGCCTTAGCCGCCTTTGTGGGGCGCATGAATGCGGTCGTCAGCGCTGCTCCCTACATGCTCAACAAGACCATCGTGGCGGCCTGCGCCGAAGCCGGCGTGAGCTATTTCGACCTCACGGAGGATGTGGAGACCACGACCTTCGTGCGCGAACTGGCGAAGCAGCATCGGGGCACCTACATGCCCCAGTGCGGCCTGGCGCCGGGCGCGATCAACATCGTGGGCGGGTCCTTGGCCGCCTCGCTGGAAAACGTCCGCGTGTGCGAGATGCGCGTCGGCGCGCTGCCCTTGAACGCGGGCAACCAGATGAAATATTACCTCAGTTGGAGCACGGCCGGGCTGATCAACGAATACTGCCAGCCGGGCGAGGCCCTCTTCGCCGGCCGTCGCGTGACCACCATGCCCCTCGACGGCGTGGAGCGCATCACCATCGACGGGGCGGAATACGAGGCCTTCAACACCTCGGGTGGCGTCGCCACGATGAGTGAAACCTTTGCCGGCAAGGTGCAGGAGCTGAATTACAAGACGCTGCGCTACCCGGGGCACCGCGACCTGATGAAGTTCTTGCTGCACGACCTGAACCTCGCGCCGCGCCAGGAGCTCGTCACGCAGATCTTCGACCAGGAAGTGCCGCTGACGGAATCGGATGTCGTGGTGTTTTATGTGAGCGTCGTGGGCACGGACCGGGACGGCCGGCTGAAACAGAGGAGCTTCATCAAGAAGATGCACGGCGCCGTTGTGCAGGGGCGCAAACTCAACGCCATCCAGCTGACCACGGCAGCGGGCATCACGGGCGCGCTCGAACTGTTTGCCAGGAAGAAGCTCGGGCCCGGGTTTGTGAAGCAGGAGTCGGTGTCCCTCGAGGATTTCCTCGGGACGCAGTGGGGCGGGAAAGTCTATGGTGAGTGATTTACGATTTATGATTCATGATGCGCGATTTGATTTTTCCCGACCGGCGATAGGCAGCATGGCACTTTCACGGGGCGAGGGGTTGCCCAATCATGAATCATTAACCATTAATCGTAGATGATCTCGCCTTCCGTATCTGCTGTCGCCAAGTCGATCTTTCCGAAGCTCGGGCTGTCCCGTCGTTCCGTGAACCACGGGGTTTTCTCGGGGCAATGGGGTGGCTCGGGGGCCGTGTTGGAGAAGTATTCTCCGATCGACGGCACTTTGCTCGCCCGGGTGCGACAGGCTTCGTTGGACGACTACGAGGGGGTGGTGTCCGCAGCGCAGCGCGCGTTTCTGGCTTGGCGAGACCTGCCGGCACCCAAGCGCGGCGAAATGGTACGACGTTATGGCGAGGCGCTGCGCGGTTTGAAGAAGGAATTGGGCCAGCTCGTGGCGCTCGAAGCGGGCAAGATCATCGCTGAGGGCGAGGGTGAGGTGCAGGAGATGATCGATATCTGCGATTTTGCCACGGGGCTTTCGCGTCAGCTGCATGGCCTGACCATCGCCTCCGAACGACCGGGCCATCGCATGCTGGAACAGTGGCAGCCGCTCGGCGTGGTCGGCATCATCTCGGCCTTCAATTTTCCGGTGGCGGTCTGGGCCTGGAACAGTGCCCTCGCCGTCGTGTGTGGGGACAGCACCATCTGGAAACCCTCCGAGAAGACGCCGCTCACGGCCATCGCCTGCATCAAGCTGGCTGAGAAAGTTTGTCGGGAATGCGGGGTCGATCCGGCGATCTTCTCGTTGGTGATCGGGGACGGTGCCGCGGTGGGCGAACTGATGAGCCACGACGCGCGCCTGCCGCTGGTGTCGGCCACGGGATCGACCCGCATGGGCCGGCGGGTGGGCGAGGTGGTGGCGAAGCGATTCGGGCGCTCCCTGTTGGAACTGGGCGGCAACAACGCGATCATTGTCACGCCCTCGGCCGACTTGAAACTGGCCAAGCGGGCGATTCTCTTCGGGGCCGTGGGCACGGCCGGTCAGCGCTGCACCAGCACCCGCCGCGTATTCGTCCACGAATCGATACGGAGAAAATTCACGGCCTCGCTGCTGGCGGCCTACCGATCCCTGCCGATCGGGTCTCCCTTGCAGCCGGACACACTGGTCGGTCCGTTGATCGACGAGCCGGCGGTGCAGGCGATGCAAGCGGCCCTGGCTGAAGCGAGGAAAGCGGGAGGCCGGATTCTCTGCGGCGGCCAGCGGGTGAAGGGACTCTATGTGAAACCTGCCGTGGTGGAGGCCAGGAACGACTGGCCCGTTGTGCAGCAGGAGACTTTCGCCCCGATCCTTTATGTAATGGGTTACCGGACGCTCGCCGAAGCCATCGCCGGGCAGAACGCCGTGCCGCAGGGGTTGAGCTCGGCGATCTTCACGACCGACCTGCGCGAGGCGGAGCAGTTCCTGTCCGCCCGCGGGAGCGATTGCGGGATCGCCAACGTCAACATCGGCACGAGCGGAGCCGAGATTGGCGGCGCGTTTGGCGGCGAAAAGGAAACGGGGGGCGGACGCGAGAGTGGGTCCGACGCATGGAAGGCTTACATGCGCCGGCAGTCGTTCACTATCAACTACTCGTCCTACCTGCCGCTTGCGCAGGGGATAACGTTTGGGGATTGAGGCAGCGACGCGACAGGTCCGGCTTTCACCGGCCCTGCCGCTGAATCGGCGGGTGGCTCAGGCCCCGCGCCGGATCGTGGCTCGTTCCGGCATGGGCAGCGGACCGGTGCGCGAAGGCATCGGGGCGTATTTCGGCTTTTCCAGGCCCGTTACCAAGTCGGCGATCTTGACCGGCTGTCCGGTCTGGAAGCACTGGTTCGCGGCGACGCCGATGAGAATGGAGGCGGCTCCGGCATGTTCGTTGGATGCCCGCATGTATTTGTCGGCCGGGACTTCGGGCAGGAATATCTCGTCGAGCATGACCTTGTCGCCGCCGCCGTGTCCGCCGGTGCCGGTCCAGGCATCGATCCGGCGCGGGGAGCCCCGGAGCGGGATGATACGGGTGGTGATGCCGTCGTCGGCAATGCCGCCCTGGACGCTATCGGTGCCGTTGACGTAGGTCTGCTCAACAATGGTGTGTTCGAGGCGTCCTTTGGTGCCGTTGAAAACGATGTGGTAGCCTTCCCAGGCATTGAAGGCATTGAGCGAGTAGGCCAGCGTGACCTTGTTGTCGTAGGTGACCAGGACGTTCATGGTGTCCTCGATGTCGATGCGCGGGTTGAAGACGCATTGGTCCCGATGGTAGCCGTCGTATTTTTCCTGGTCGAGGTAGAGGGACTTGAGGCCCGGGTTGTTGGCGAGACTGAAGAAAAAGCCGCACTGGTCCTGCTCGGGGCAGGTATGGCAGCGTTCGTGGTGGGATTTGAGACCGAAGCGCCGGGCCATCGCCGGCGTGTAGAACTCGCGTTTGCCGGTCGCGTAGACCGAGACGGGCACGGCGCCGAGCCACCAGTTGACGAGGTCGAAATGGTGCGAGGCCTTGTGGATCATCAGGCCGCCGGAGTTCTTCTTCTCACCGTGCCAGCGGCGGAAATAGTCGGCGCCGTGCGTGGTGTTGAGCATCCAGTGGAAATCCACCGACAGGATCTCGCCGATCTCGCCACTCATGAGGAGGTCTTTGACCTGGGTGCGGGGCGGGGAATAGCGGTAATTAAAGGTCACGCGGAGGTGGCGGCCGGTGCGCTTGGTGGCATCGAGGATGCGCTGGCACATGGCCGCGGTCGTGGTCAGTGGCTTTTCGGTGATGGCGTCACAGCCGGCCTCGAGGGCGCGGACGATGTAATCGGCATGGGTGGCGTCGACGGTGGTCACGATGACGAACTCGGGTTTGGTTTCCGTGATCATCTTCTCGAAGTCGGTGTGGGCATAGCCGGGGGGCACCGCGGCGCCGTTCTTGGCCGAGCGGGCCCGGGCCACCTCAACGCGACCGGGGTTCAGGTCGCAAAGGGCGACGAGTTGGGCGTGCTCCTTGTAGGTCGTCTCGATGGCATCCTGGTACATCTGGTGCCGGCCGCCGCAGCCGACTATCGCGAAACGGCGGCGGGGCGCGACGGCGGACGCGAATCCCGCGGGGGTTGCGCCGAGCACGAGTCCGGCGGCGGTGAGGGTCTTGACGAAAGCGCGACGATCGGGGAGTGGGGTGGACATGGTGGGTTGGGGGTTTTGAATCAATCCAAAGGGGATACGACTGTCCGGCAAGTCTGCAGACCGGGTTCGCGCGGTTGACGATGAGAAAAATAGCCTGCTAATCAATGGCACTTCTCATTTGCCAGTCCGACGGGAATCGTCGATTTTCCGGTACACACACTCTTATGCATCACTGGAAATTCTTCCGAACTGGCGGTCTTGATCAGGTAACTTTGGTCAGCGGCGCCGATCTTCTGAATCTGCACACGCTCGATCAGAAACTATGGGTGGCGCTGAGCTGTCCGGTCAAAGGATTGGAGCTGGATGAAGCGACCCTGAAGCTGATCGACGCTGACGGTGATGGCCGTATCCGGGTGCCGGAATTGCTGGCGGCGATCAAATGGGCGGCACTCCGCCTGAAGGACGTGGGGGTGCTTTTGCGCGGAACCGACGGCCTGGCCCTCAGCGACATCAACGAGGCGACCCCCGAAGGAAAGATCGTGCTCTCCTCGGCCCGGCAGATCCTGGCCAATCTCGGCAAGAAGAGCGCCACCTCCATCAGTGTGGCTGATTCCTCCAACACGGCCCAGATATTCGCCGCGAGTCCGCTGAATGGTGATGGCGTGATCCCTCCCGAGGCGACCGAGGACGCGGCGACGCAGGCGCTGATCAAAGAGATCATCGAATGTCTGGGTGGCACGCCCGACCGCACGGGATCCACGGGGGTCACCGCCGCGCAGATCGAGACGTTCTTTTCCGAACTGGCGGCCTATGTGGCCTGGGTGGAGAGCAGTGCGATCAAGGAGATCGCCGTTCTGGGCGAAGCCACCGACGCCGGGGTCGCCGCGCTCAAGGCGGTGCGGGGCAAGGTGGATGACTTTTTCGGACGCTGCCGTTTGGCAGCCTATGATGCCCGCGCGGCCGGCGCCCTCAATCGGGCGGAGTCGGACTACCTCGCCATTGCGGCAAAAGACCTGAAGATCACGACTGACGAGGTTGCCGGATTCCCGCTGGCGCAAGTCGGTGCAGGCCGGTCGCTGCCGCTGACCGAAGCGGTCAACCCGGCCTGGGCGGCCCAGCTGGCCACTTTGCAGAAGGTTGTGGTCACGCCTCTGCTGGGTGCCGACAAAACCGCCCTGACCGAGGCAGAATGGCTGGCGATTAACGCAAAGCTCGCCCCGTATGAGACGTGGCTGGGTAGCAAGGCCGGCAGTGCCGTGGAGAAGTTGGGCCTGACCCGCATCAAGGAAATCCTGGCGAGCCAAGCCAAGGACACGCTGGCCGGGCTCGTGGCTCAGGACAAGGCAATGGAGCCTGAGTTCAAGGCCATCAGCGACGTAGACCGGCTCACGCACTATCAGCGCGATCTCCGCGATCTGTTGCACAATTTCGTCAACTTCGCCGATTTCTATTCCTCCGACCGACTGGCCACCTTTCAGGCCGGCACGCTCTATCTCGACAGCCGCAGCACGGAGCTCTGTATCCGGGTGGATGCGGTCAATCCGCTTGCCGCCATGAGCAAGGCCTACATTGCCTATGTGGATTGCAAGCGACCCGGTGGCACGACGATGAAGGTGGCGGCCTGTTTCACCCAGGGTGACAGCGATTTCCTTTTTGTGGGCCGCAACGGCGTCTTCTATGACCGCAAAGGTCAGGATTGGGATGCCGTCGTCACGAACATCGTGGATAATCCGATCAGCATCCGGCAGGCCTTCTGGTCCCCGTACAAGAAGTTTGTGCGGATGATCGAGGAGCAGGTCGCCAAGCGCGCCGCTGCCGCGGAGGCGGCGTCGAGTTCGAAGCTGGCGGGCGCGGCCGATGCCGCCGCCAACGCGGACAAGGTCAAGGCGGAGCCGCCAAAGAAAGTCGATGTGGGTGCGGTGGCTGCGATCGGCGTGGCGATCTCAGGAGCGGTGACGGCCCTTACCTTGATTCTGGGTTACATCTTTCAACTCAAAGCCTGGCAATATCCTCTGGTGCTTCTCGGGCTCATGTTGGTCATTTCGGCTCCGTCCATGATCATCGCTTGGATCAAGCTGCGCCAGCGTACGCTCGGTCCGATCCTCGAAGGAAACGGGTGGGCAGTGAACGGCCGGGTGAAGATCAATATTCCCTTTGGCACCAAACTCACCGACATGGCGGTATTGCCAGCCGGATCCGAGCGTTCACTGGAAGATCCCTACGAAGACAAAGAGGCGGTTCGTCGCCGGCGGCTGGTGGTGACCTTGATTGTCGTGTTGGTGGCGGCCGCTGGCTACGTGCGCTGGGATCGCATTCAGCGCGGCCACTACTTCTGGCAGTCTCCCGTCGCCAAGGCTGCCGAGGCACCTGCCGTGCCTGTAGCTGACCCCGCCGTTCAACCGAGCAAATAGAATTCCTTCTTTGGTCACGACTCTAGCCCGGGGACTTTCCCCGGGCTTTGTTTTTTGTGGGGGTAGAACCCTATTAATTCCCGGAATCCGCGACGAGAGCTCGGATCTTATGACCGGCTCATGGCATTCCTAGGACACTCAAACACAAGATATAGAGTCGGATGGGGTATCCGCGGCTGTTTTGCAGAGGAGCTCACTGGCGGATCATGCTGAGAGTTTAGGACTAGGGGGTTTCATTGAAGATATAATTGTGTGACGTAACTATATCATGAATAACGCTAAGGGACTTTTATGGATTAGCGAAAAGCGGTCTGATTGGGGAACAGGTAAATAATCAATGCAAGTAATTACCTGATTAGAGGATAGGTTTAGTTGCTGTTACCAATGGAGGAAAAGTCTAGTCAAAATAGGTAAAACACCCTACGTCTTACCTATGAAGATTTCCTATTGTTTCCACCCGCTTGTCCCATGAGCCCAGCCAACCCAGATGATTCCAAAATCACGTCTCCCGGGGATTGGGTCCTCATTGTCGACAATGATACGCTCGTTCGGAATGTCGTTGAGCGTATGTTG
>JBDKHE010000148.1:0-10702 GCA_039797805.1 Verrucomicrobiota bacterium | reverse complement strand
ATCCGCCCCGGTGACGTCGTCTGGTTCCCGCCCGGCGAAAAACACTGGCACGGCGCCGCCACCACCACCGCAATGACGCACCTAGCGATACAAGAAGCCCTCGACGGCAAAGCCGTCGACTGGCTGGAGAAAGTGACCGACCCCCAATACCAAGCTTGATCCTGCGCCTTGGCTATCAGACCGCGGAAAGGCCCACCGGGACGTGGGCCTTCACCATGGGGAAGAGACCATTCGATGATTGTATCAGCCGGCGGACGAGGCGACTTTTCCTCACTGGCCGGCACCCTGCCCACCAAGCTCCATTAGCTCGAACACTTTTCTTCGGACGGTCGCTATCGTCCTCCTGACCACCCACGCCGGCATTCTGCTGGGATTCTGGTTCGCGCCGCGCGCCGTCAATTTCCTGCTCGGGCTCAACGCCCTCCTGGCGATCTCCGTCTTGATCTACACCGGCAGCCGCGCGCGCACCCTTCTGGCGCCGTTCGATTGGCCTTACCTGAGCCTGATCGCTTTTGAGTTGTTGGTCCTCATTGCCGCCATCTGGGCCTTTCGTGGCAGCCGCCCCGCGCTGATCGGGTCCTACGTTGCCTTCGGCCTGCAGACGCTCGTCAGTCTCACCGCCGTCATCTTCGCCTTCGTTTTCAAACTCAACCGGCTGATGTGAGCGGAGGCGGAATAGAGGCCGATGGGCGATGAATCAGCGAAACAGCAGGTATCAGAATTCTGGCAGTCGCGCTTCATTCCTTCGCGCCTGCCGTAGGCTATCAGAAACCCCACTGTCATTCTTTCTTCATGCTCGTATGGAACCCCAATTCTTTCCTCGCAGGCTCCCGTGGTGGAGAAAGCAAGGGCCGGAGCTTCTCATAAATATCCCGCAAGATCACGTCGTGGGTCACCAGCTTCTTATCTATCTGTTCGTCCCGTCGCCCACGGGGCGCCCACGCATCTCACCCTTCGGCTTAGCCTCAGGGCTGCTACGCTGCGCTCCGCCACGCCATCTCCGCGCTTCGCGCTCCGTCCGCCAGCCGTTTGAAAATCACGGCACTAGTCATCAGCTCCTCGCGCATTTGGACAAAGGCCCGCACGACATAGACGCTCATCGCCACCGCCTCTGGGCTTCTCAGGACGTTCGCCGCCATCACCGCACCATGCTCGGTGAATGCCCAAGGCCGGTATTTACGGTGCCGTCCACGGCCGGAACTTGAGGCCCCAGAAGGTGAACCCAGATAGTCAGCATCCTCTTCACCCGAGGTTTCCGCGTTTAGGGTCGCAATTTGCGACCTTAAAGACGCGTGTTCCGGCGCGGTGAGTTGAAAACAAAAATCCTTGGGAAAACGATCAGCGTTCCGCTTGAACGCCTCATTGAAGCGTTTCGTCGTCGTGCCATACAAACGGGCGAGGTCGGCATCTAGGACGATCCGCTGGCCGCGGATTGTAAAGATACGGCCGGATAGAAGATCAGGGTGGGGTTGATTCATGGGCGGATCGGTTCTCGCTGCATACGGCAGCGCACGTCGGCCCATACCGAACAATACACTCGGCTAAGCCCGTGCCAATTCACTTCTTTCCGACTCTGCGTCTTTACGAGACACGATTCTGGCGCAGCCTCGCCCCACCAGCGTCGCTCAGCGGTCAGCAGATCGAGCCACGGCTCAGAGGGACCTGAGCCGCCACCTTGGCATCCCACTCCCATGAACCGCGTGCGAAGCTATACGCGGCTCTCTGCTCTCCGCTATCTGCTCTCTGCTCTCTGCTCACCGCCACCGCTCACTGTTCACGGCTTACTGCTTACTGCTCACTGCTCACTGCTCACCGCTCACTGTTCAATCACCCGACCTTCTCTTTCTTTCCCGAGGCCGCGGCGCGGTAGATGGCCTCGACGACGATCGTGTCCTTCAGGCCTTCTTCGCCGGGGGCGAGCAGAGGGGTGTTGTTCATGATGGCCAGGGCGTCGTCGTCCATCTGCCGCGCCTGCTGGTTTGGCACCGTGGCGTCGAGCGCGAGGCCGTCGCTGGTCGTGCCCTTGACTCCGCTGTAGCTCTGGAACGGCGCGAGTTCATACCAGCCTTTGGTGTTGTCCACATGCAACCGGTTCATGCGCTTGCCGAAGCTGGCCTCGCCCTGCGCCGTGACCCCGCCGGGAAACTCCAACTGGAAGGCCATCGTCTCTTCCACCTCGTGGTAGATCTCCGGCCGCGTTGTGGACGCCTGCGCCGTGACCGCGATGGGCTCCAGGCCGGTGCCGTAGCGCAGCGCGTTGAGCGGATACACACCCATGTCGCCCATCACACCACCACCCATCGCCTTCTTCTGTTTCCAGTGATCCTTGCGTGGATCGAAATAGCCGGCCTCCGCGGTGGCCCGGACTGCGGGGCCGTATTTTTGCTCGCGGCGAAATTGCATGATCCGCTGCGTGTTTGGCTCATGGTGCAAGCGGTAGCCAATCGCGAGTGATACGCCGTTGTCGCCACACGCCTTGATCATCGCTTCGCACTCCTTTACCGAAGGTGCCATCGGTTTCTCGCACCACACGTGCTTACCCGCGCGTGCGGCACGGATCGTGTAATCGGCGTGCATCGAGGGCGGGAGCACGACGTAGACCACGTCGATGGCCGGGTTGTTGGCGATCGTGTCGAAATTCGTGTAGTCGTAGAGCGCGGCGTCAGGCAGGCGGTGCTTCTCCTGCCAGGTCTTCAGCTTGGACGGGGTGCCGGAGACCACGCCCGCAAGATGACAGTGTTCCGTGAGCTGCAAGGCCGGTGCCAGGAGGTCGGTGCTGTAGTAGCCCAAGCCGACCAGGGCCACACCCAGACGGTCCTTTTTTCTCGGCACGAGGGTCGAAGCCCAGGTGCGCGTACCGATCGTCAAGCCCGTCGCACCCACCGCCAGCTGTTCAAGAAACCGTCTGCGTGTAGTCGTCATAGGGTAAACCTCGGTCCGCACCCTACCCGGCATGCCCGCCCCGTCAAGGCGGCGCAGCCCGGTTGAGCCGCAACCCGCTCATTCTCGTTCTCCTAATCATTCTCACACTCTCATGCCGCGAACCCTCCGTATCCAACCGGAATCATTCAATCAGGGGCCACCACGAAACACACAAATTACACGAAATGAACAACCAAGTCGGAGGAAGACGGTCTCATTGAAGTCACCATTCAGTAACTCCATCTAGCGGCGATCTATTGAGACTTACGTTAACAAGTGACACGGGCCACTGCCTGACTGCGATGCTCCCCAACGCACCCCGCCCTGGCGGGCACCCGTTCGGCTGAGCTCACGGCCTCGGCCCTCTTGCTAAAGGGGATTTGCGGAACAGTTGATTGGGTCCCCTCTAGGAAGAGGGGTGGCGCGATGCGACGGGGTGTGTCTCTTCTTTGCGTAATCCTCAATAGTATGGCCTGTGGATGCACCTTTCGTGTGCTTCGTGTCTTTCGTGGTGAAATCCGACCGCATCGTTCCTTATCCGAATCTTCGCAACCGTCATCCTTCGCTCTGCTCAGGATGACAGACGGGATTGAAAGTGCGTCTGCACGCCCCGCTCATGGTGCTCTGTTCTCCGCCAACATCTTTCGGTGTGTCCCGGGGTTGGATATCACGCTCTCATCCGAGTCATCCGTGGTGAGAATCTCTGCCTGGGAAATTTCGCCGGATTGAGGCTCGTCTCCGGCGCGAAAATATTTTTCTCTGATCGTGATCGCCGTTTGCTTCGACGGACATCGCTCCTTCGCAAGCAGCCTTTGTCCGATGCGCACTGCACCCTTTTACGTCATGAACCGCCCAAAAAAGGAAATCCCGCCCAGTGATGTCTGTTGATGGTGTCTTGAAGAGCGTCGCGCCACGTTTGCTGGCCGAGAAGCACGGCGCGCGAGCCGGGTGGCGGCTGCTGGTGCTCCTCACCGTGGGGGTCGCCACGATGTTGCGGGCCGGCATTCCGGCCGGATCCATCGACGATTTCATCGCGAGCGAGATGCCGGTCTCCGGCGTGCCCGGTCTGGCCTACGCGATTGTGACGGCGGGCGAAATCACAACGGCGGACGCGCGCGGGGTCGTCAGACGCGGAGGCGACAAAGCCGTCACGCAGGACACGCCCTTTAACACGGGCTCAGTTTCCAAGAGCTTTACGGCGCTGGCCGTGATGCAACTGGTGGAGGCGGGCAAGGTCGATCTGGAGACCGAAGTATCGCGCTATCTCGCCGCTTTTTCCGGCCAGCCCGCCGGCGCTATCACGATTCGCCAGCTGCTCAGCCACACGAGCGGGTTCTCCACCTTTCAAGGGAATCTTTCCCACCAGGACAACACGCCGCACAAAAATGCGCTGGAGCGCCACGTCGACCAAATGGCCGGGGAGGTTCCTGCCCACCCACCGGGCGAGAGGTGGGAGTATTCGAACTTAAACTATCAAATTCTGGGGCGCCTGATCGAGGTCGTCAGCGGACAGACCTATCAGGCCTACATTGAGAACCACATCCTGAAACCGGTGGGCATGACGCACAGCTTTGTCGCAGATGGCGAGATCCACGACGCCATGGCGTACGGGCACCGACCTTGGTTCGGATCGAAGCGGCCGTTGGACGCAAACCGCACCGATCTGAGCACGGCGCCCCAAGGCGGGATCATCGCCAGCGCCCGCGATCTCGCCCGGTACATGCAGATGATGATGAATGGCCGGGACGACGTGCTGAGCGCCAAAGGCAAAGCGACCATGATGCAACCGGCCGGCAAAGCCTCGCCGTTTTACGGATTCGGATGGTTTGTGAACACCGGCAATGGCACCGTCTGGCACACCGGGAACAGCGTCGGCTACGAATCACTCGCAACGATGATGCCGACAAAGAAGAATGCGGCGGTCGTGCTGGTCAACGCCGGCAGCGGCGTCGGCTTTGGAGAAACGCTTCAGCTCCGCAACGGCCTGGCGGCCCGGGCGCTTGGTCTCGATTACGACGGCGAAGGGTCGCGCACATCCCTGCAACTCTTGTTCGTCTCTCTGGTTCTTACGCCGGTCCTGTTTTTGCTCAGCATCCTCTGGGCCTGGTTTCATCGCCGCGCATTGCGGGCCAAGTCGGGGGCCTTCGGTCTGTTCAGTCTGTGGTTCCCGTTATTCACCACGCTGGGCTCGGCCTGGGTCGTCTTCAGTCTCATGCCGGGCCTGCTCGGCGCCTCATTCGGCACGCTCAATCTGTTCGCGCCCGATCTTGGCCTGACCTTGATCGCCATTCCCGTGATGGGAGTGCTGTGGGCCGTGTTTCGGTTGGGCGTGGCCTACAGCGGCAAAACATCCCGGGACTGAGCACGGGGATTTCATTTCCTGGGCGGCCGGGCCCGGCGAGCTGAGCCGCCGTCCAAAGCATCGAGCGTCGAGTCTCAGGTTTCAGGTCCCATACCAGCGTCCTTTCTAATCGGGATTCTCGGTCGGGGCCGTTGCCCCCAACCACCTTGCCCACCTGTCAGGCGATTGAGGGCAATCGCCCTGACATCACCGACGAACAGATGCCCTGAGTCTGCCCCCTGCTCGGCACGGCCCACCGGGACGTGGGCCGCCACCTTGGCGGAGACCCAATGGGCGCACGACGGCCATTGGCATCGGGGCACCTGAGCGCGAAAACGGGCCCGAGGACAGATCGAGGCCAAGGCTCGATCGGAACTCTGCGTCCACTTCCCGATCCCTGTCCCCGGCTGCCCGCTCCTTGTTACTTGTTACCTGATATTTGGCACTTGGTCTTTGGCTTTTTGGCCTCCTGGCCTACGGTCTTTTCAGCCTACCGGTGCTCCTCGTAGCTGATGTCGATCTTGGCGGTGAAGGCTTGTTGCTTGGCGGTACCTTGGAAGCGGATGCTGTGCGTGAGCTCGTCGTAGACCCAGCCGTTCACCGGGTCAGGCTTCACTTCCTGGCCGTCGACCAGCACACGAATGCTTTTCTTGTAGAGGGTGGCGCCGGGGCCGACCGGTTCGAGAGCGACGGCGACGGTGTCGGCGATCCGGTCACCGAGCGCGGCGAGCGGTTCGGAAAAATCACTCTCGATGTTCAGCACCGTGCCGCCCGTGAGCTCGGCGGCGCGGCGGTGCGAAACGTTGTTCGGTGACACCACCGCGTGCATCTCGATCTTTCCGCGCTTGTTGCCCTTCACGATGATGAAGGGACGCAGCACCCAGTAGTTGATGTAGCCGTCGAGCGTCTGGCGCTTGCCGGGGTTCTCCGCGTTGTACTCCTTGAGCAATTCGGGGAGTGTGCCGTTCTCGATCCAGGCGGCCTTGCGGCCACCGTCCGGCAGGTCCTTCCAGAGCGCCATGCGCGTCTCCTCCTCATCCATGAAGTAGACGACGATGGTGGTGGCTTCGGGCCGCAGGAAGGTGTGGTCCTTGTTGTAGAAGCCCGCGACAAAGTTGTACACGGACGTGAACGCCGTGCGGTTGCTGTCGCCGTTGGTGCCCACCTTCACGAGCTCGGCAAAGATGCCGTCGGGCGTCGAGGGGGTCACCCACGGCTGGGGCATCACGGGCAGGGTCACCAGCGAACCGTTGCTCGCCACCCGCTTGGTGATCGCCTTCGGGCGCTGCTTGCGGTCGAGCACGGGATGGCCCGCGGCGTCGATCTCCACGGACCGGACTTTCTTGAAATTGAGCTTTTCGCCGGACCACCAGCTCGTGGCAGCGTCGACGAAGTCGGTCGTGAGCACGCCGATGCGGTAGTCGAGGTGGCGCTCGTCAAACAGCTGGCGGAAACGCCGCAGATTGTCGGCGATGCGGCTCTGGTGCGGGGCCATCGAGGGCGAATTGTTGATCACGAACACAAGATCGACCTCGCGGCTCTTGGCGCGGTCAACGGCGATGTGCTTCGGGTCGCGGATCGGCTCGACCTTGACCACCACGATGTTTTCCACGCCAAGGCGGGCGTTGTTCTCATCGTAGGTGTAGTAGTTGAAGCGGTCCTCGCCGATGAAACCGGGGTCGGGCGCGTACGTGAGCTGTCCGGTTTCACGATCCAGCCGGGCCGACCCGTGCCGGGGTTTGACCTCGTCATCCAGCGCATAAACCACCTTCGGGTTGTTGATGCTCGTGCGGTCGGCCGCGCTCATGAAATCCTCGTGGCTGGGGATTTTCTGGCTGATCGCGGTGTTGGGCCGGGTGATCAGCGCCACGCTCTGCTCCGCCATGACGCGCTCCCGGGGCCCGGTGATCACAAACTTTTCCAGGACCACGGGCGCCGGGGGCTTCACCTGGATTATCACCTTGTTCTGGAAGACGAGGCCGGAGGTCTCGTTGCGCACGGTGTAGGTGAACGAGTCGGTGCCCACATAGTCCTCGCGCGGACGGTAGACGAAATAGCCGGACCGTCCGCTCTTGTTCTGGAAAAAATCCTCCTCATCCCCGCCCGCCAGTCCCAACTGCCCGAACAGGGGCGATTCCGTGACGGTGTAGACCAGATCGCCGGTGGTATCGGGACTGAGAATCTCCGGGGCGACGGTGAACTGGCCGTGCACGCCAGTGCCCTCGGCCACCAGTTTCATCGGGATCGTCGAGACGATCACGCCCGCATCGACAGACGCCGGCGGGGTGTCGGCCCGGGCCGCGCCACCGCTCAACACGAGCAACAGGCCCAACAGGTGCAGCCACGCCAGAAAATGGGTTTTGATCTTCATAAGGTAAGGACGATGGCGACTTTGGAGTCTGTCAATCGGTACTATGTTCCGCCGGATGCGATGAACTGACAGGGGAATTGAAAGTGACGGGATCCAGCCTCGGTTGCCAGACAGCGCAATCGGAGTCCCTGATTCATCAAATTCGCATGAAATCGAGGAAGCCATAAGCCCTGGCCCTCTTCCCCTCCGCCCGGGCAAAGGGACCAGACCACAATCGGTGGCTGAGGGTGTCCTAAGCCGCGGCAGCCCCGCTTCAGCCGGGCCTGCCGGTCAAGGCCGGTTCCGGCACCAAACGCACTTCCCAGCCGAGGATCGAGTCCAGCTCCGCCTTGATGAAATACGCGTAGGCTTCCGCGGCGTCCGGGGTGTTGATCGGTCCCTCCAACGAACGCGTCCGGCTGCCCGTCAGGTACAAACCCTGGTAGGGCCCCTGGAAAAACCAGCCCCAGTTCGCCCCCTTGTCGCCGGAGTATTCCAGCCACAACGCGATGATGGCCTCACGGCCCGCGATGCCGGACCGGATTTCCTCCACCCCGATCTCCTCATGCTGGTGAGGGTAACCGGTTTCGCGCACGAGCTGCAGCAAGGTGACTCCCCCGCGCAACCTGAGCCCGACCGGCAAAGCATAGATTGCCTCGAGGATGGCAGCCCGGTCGCGCGGTACGGCTTGCATGCGGCCACCCTAGGAGCGGATCCGGCCGTGCCAAACTCTTTCAACCGGGCCTGGCGCCGGGAGGCGCGGAGAACACAGACCCCGCAGGCGCCAGCACGGGTCGCCGCGGCCGGGCCCGCCTACACACAATGCGCCGGCGGCACCACTGGACGGACTTCGATGATCATGCGGTGGTCGAGACCCGGACAAGCCCCGGCCACCGCGACCGCCTCGTCTAGCGTGCAGGGCTGCAGCAAAACATAGCCCCCGACCACCTCCTTGCCCTCGGCAAAGGGACCGTCCGTGATGATCGTCGCGCCGATCGGCCCGCGCAGAATCTTGCCCGTGTTTTCCAGTCCGTTCGTGGCCACCACCCGGCCCTGCTGCTTGAGGTCGCCCATCCACGTGGCGAATCGCGCCATGATCGCCTGCAGTTCCTCGGGCGAGGGCGTGACGGCAGGATAGGGATATTGCAGGAGGATGAGATGCTGACGGAGTTCGGGAGAAGTGTTCATGTTAGGAGAGGTACCTCAATACGACGAACCAGCGGGTGCAAATCGGACACTGGTCGGTGACAAATTTGCCGCCAAGGCCCGGTTGCTCGCAATCACCGCGCGTCGCCGGGCCTTGGTTTACCGAAGCAACCAAGGGGCAGCGAATGAACCCTGCACCCCGGAACACGGTTTCTGAATACTGCCCAAAGCTCGCCGCGAGTTGACGCCGGGCCTTTCCCGGCTAGCCGTGGTGGCATGCGTTTTCGTCGTGACGTCGTCCTGCTGCTGGTCCTCGGTCTCGTGTTGCCGGGTGTCCGTGGCTCGGAGTTCTTGTTGTTCAAGAACGTCTGGGGCAACGTGATCGTGGCCACCGACACGACCATCGCGGGCAAGGAGCTCATCCCACCCACTCCCGACAAACCGGCCTACTACAAGGGCATTTCGCTCGGCCGCAAACTCGGCTCGATCCCGGGAGACCATGAACCAAACGAGAAGGAGCTCAACCGGTTCGTCGCCAACGTCCTCGCCAAGCAGGGCTATCTCAGTGCCGAGCCTGGTGGAGAGGAACCCTCCTTGTTGCTCGTCGTGCAATGGGGTTTCATGGAACCGCGCAGCGGCGACCTGCTCTGGTTTTTGGGCTACGATCCCGAAAAGGACATCGGGGCACCCGTCATGGCCGGGATGATCGGCGCAGAAGTCTTCCGCACCGGCTTCCGCTCACAAGCCATCGACACCATCCTGTCCGATGCCAAGGCGCCGATCTACGGCATCATTGTCACTGCTTTCGAATTCAAAACGGCCAAGACGCCCACCCCCGTCATCTACTGGCAGACCCGCATCGGGCTTCCGGCCAACGGCAAATCGATGGCCACGGCGCTGCCCACCATGCTCGTCGCCGCCGGCCCCGCGATCGGGCGCGCCACCGATTCACCGGTGCTGCTCGATGCCGACAATGCCCGCCAGGGCACCGTCACGTTTGGCGAACTCAAGTTTTCGGACGTCGTGCCCGAGCCAGCGCGCAGCGGAACCAGCCGGTAGGGCGGCAGGGCACTTCGCCGCCGAGATTTCATCCCTCTCCGCGCTCTCTGTTCTCTGCTCCCTGCTCCCTGCTCTCCGCTCGCTCACCCGTTCGGGATATCCGGCTCCACCAATAGCGCCAGTTGCGCGAGCGATTCCTGCCAGCCGAGGTAACACATCTCCGCCGGGATAACCCCGGGCACGCCGGCCTGCTCGATGGACACATCGGTGCCACAGAGCACCTTTTTCAAGACGACCGTCACCTGGATCTCGCCGGGCATGTTCGGATCGTCGAACTTGTCCGTGTAGCGCAGACGTTCCCCGGGGACCAACTCCTGGTAGGTCCCGCCGAACGAGTGGCTCTGTCCGGTTGAGAAATTCGTGAACGACATCTTGTACGTGCCGCCGACCTTGGGCTCCTGATGATGCACCTTGGCCGTGAAACCGTAGGGCGGAATCCACTTGGCGAGCGCGTCGGCCTCGAGAAAGGCCCGGTAAACTTTGTCGGTTGGCGCCTTGAGGACGCGGTGCAGTCGGATGGTGTGCGTGGACATGATGGGGATCTCCTGAAGGGGTTGGCTAAGCTGTAGGAATTCGGGACACCTCCTCAACGATCAAACACCGCTGGGGCGGACACACCGGCCGCACCTGTCGACGACTGGAACCAGTCAATCAGCCTTCGCCCGACGTCCGAGCAAGGCTCCCTCCATCGCGCTGCAAAACCACAAGCTATATACTGTTCTCAGGCTTGCCACCGTCTTTGACTTGTTTTTAGCGGATTACACAATATATAGATTGTCATGGCTAAACCCGAAAAAACTTCCTCACCTGCTGAAAAGAATAAGCAATCGGGAGGTTCGACGACCGGGTTGCCAAGCGCCCGCCCACCGGAGGGCGGCTGGTTG
>JBDKHE010000147.1:0-4728 GCA_039797805.1 Verrucomicrobiota bacterium | reverse complement strand
GCCTTCCGCTACGTCTACCAGCCATGGAGTGGTGACGGCGTGATGATCACCCGTATGGCCAGTCTGGACAACACTCACACCTGGGCCAAGGCCGGCATCATGTTCCGGGAAAGCCTCGACGCCAATGCGCGCAACACCTTTGTGTACGCGACGCCCGCCAATGGCTACAATCTGCAGGTCAGGAGCAAAGCCGGCGGGGCGACCACCACGCCCAACAAGGTCGGCGGGAACATCCCGGTCTGGCTCAAATTGCAACGGTCCGGAAACGTCTTCACGGCCTCTTACTCCGCCGACGGTCTCGTCTGGATAGTCCTGAGCGCGCAGACCGTGACCATGGCAACCAACCTCTATGTCGGTCTGGCGGTGACTTCGCACAACAATGCGGTGAGCACAATCGCCGTGTTCGAGCGGACTTACCTCGGCACCGGTTCAGCCCCGCAGGCTCCGGACAATCTCACGGCGACCACCAGCAGCGGAGCCGTCACGCTGGCGTGGAACGACCGGTCGGCCAACGAGGCGGGATTCGAGATCCAGTATTCGGTCGGCAACGGCGCTTTCCTGACCGCCGGCACCGTCGGACCCAATGTCAAAACCTACACGGACGCAGGTCTGCCGGATGCGACGAAGTTTACCTATCGGGTGCGGGCGTTCCTCGGCACGACGTTCTCGCCATTTTCCAACCCGGTTAGCGTGACAACGCCGCCGAAGGCGAACTGGGTACGCGCCGACATCGGCGGCGTCGGTGTGGCCGGCTCGGGCAGCGAAGGCCCGACCATGATCACGGTGAGCGGCTCCGGTGCGGACATCTGGAGCACGGCCGATTCCTTCCGCTACGTCTATCAGCCCTGGACCGGCGACGGCGTGATGATCACCCGCGTGGCCAGCGTCGACTATACCCACGCGTGGGCCAAGGCCGGCTTGATGTTCCGCGAGACCCTCGACACCAATGCGCGCAACGTCTTCCTGTTCGCGACCCCGGGCAGCGGCGTCAATCTGCAGACTCGCACGAGTGTCGGCGGCATAACGGTGACCAAGGCTACGGCGACCGGAAGTGCCCCGGTATGGCTGAAACTGGCGCGGAGCGGCTCGGTCTTCACCGCCTCCTACTCGACCAACGGCATCTCGTGGACGGTGTTGAGCGCGCAGACGATCGCCATGGCGGCGAACCTCTACGTCGGCTACGCGGTGACTTCCCACGACAACACGGTGAGCACCATCGCGGTGTTCGACACTTTCCCGATCACGGTGCAGTGACCGCGGTCAGTTGGGTTGGCCGTGTTGGGCGCAACCGGTGGAAAAGGCGGCTCAGACCGCGAGCTCGGGCCAGGCGCGGACGGTGGGACGGTTGTCAGCCTGATTCCAGGTGTAGGCGCGGAGGAGGGCGACCATCAGGTCGTCGATGCGCAGAGGCTTGGTGAGGAAATCATGCATGCCGGCATTGATGCAGGCGTGGTAGTCCTCCACCCGCGCATTGGCCGTGAGGGCGAGAATGTACGGCGGCTGGTCGGACGGGACCAGCAGACGGAAACGCCGGGTGGCCTCCAATCCATCCATTTCGGGCATCTGCATGTCCATCAAAATGAGATCGTAGGGCTGCCGCGCGAGGCACTGGAGCGCCTCCACGCCGTTGGCGGCCATGTCGGCGCGGTAGCCAAGCTTTTCCAGGCTCAGCAGGATGACCTTGCGGTTCACGACGTTGTCCTCCGCGACGAGAATGCGCAGCGGATGGCGCGTGGCGAACTGGCGGTCGTAGATCGGGGCCAGCTGGGCGGGCGACACCATCTTGGCCGACGAGAACTTCAACACCTGCAAGATGGCCGAGTAGAGTTCGCGCGGTTTCACCGGCTTGGTCATCTGCGCAGTCACCATCGGGCTCAGGTTCCGGTCGAGGCCGCCCTTGGAAGTGAGCAAAATGATGGACGGTACGGACAGGTCGGGTCGGCTGCGCAGGAAGGAGGCGAGTTCCAGCCCGTTCATTTCGGGCATCTGATAGTCGAGCAGGACAAGATCGAACACCGTGCCTCGCTCGAATTCGACGAGGGCGGCCGGTCCGCCGGCGACACAGGTGACCTTGATGCCCCAGTGGGTGAGCTGTCGCTCGAGGATGCGGCGGTTGATGTCGTTGTCGTCCACGACGAGGAAGTGGCAGGCCCGCAGGTCGATGGTCGTCTGCTGGGCGGCGGTGTCCTCTTCAAGGGAGGGGCCTTCGCCGGCCTGGATCGTGAAGACAAAGGAGGCGCCGCGACCGGGCTCGCTGGTGACGGAGATCTTGCCGCCGAGAAGATCTACCAGCCGGGCGCTGATGGCCAGGCCCAGTCCGGTGCCGCCGAAGCGGCGGGAGGTGGAGGCATCGACTTGGGAGAACGACTTGAACAGCCGGTCCATCCGGTCCGCTGGGATGCCGATGCCGCTGTCCTCGACGACAAACCTGATGGTCCAGCCCTGGTCGGCCTGCTCGGCGCTGACGGACACGGTGATGCCGCCCTGCTCGGTGAATTTCAGGGCATTGCCGACCAGATTGACGAGCACCTGGCGCAGCCGGGTGCTATCACAGATCACCTGTTCGGGCACACTGCCCTCGATGTAGAGGCCCAGTTCGATGTTCTTTTCCGCGGCGCGCGAGGTAAAGAGATCGAGCACCTGCTCGACGCAGAGACGGAGGTCGAACGGGTGGGCTTCCAGGTCGAGCCGGCCGCTCTCGATCTTGGAGAAGTCGAGCACGTCGTTGATGATGTCGAGGAGCGCGTCGCTGCTGGTGCGGATGGTCTCGACGTAGTCGCGCTGTTCGGCGGAGAGGGGCAGGTCGAGCAGGAGGCTGCTCATGCCGATGATGGCGTTCATCGGGGTGCGGATCTCGTGGCTCATATTGGCGACAAAATCGCTCTTGGCGCGGTTGGCCGATTCGGCGGCCAGCATGGCCGAACGCAGGACCGACTCGGTCTGGTTGCGCTGATGGACGAGGTCCTCGATCATGGCCGAGATGGAGAGAAGGTCGTCCGGGCCGGTGGTCGCCGGACCATCCGCGACGTGGAGGGCCTGAACAGAGGCGCGCAAGCGGCCTAGCACGGTCTCGTTGCGGATGTTCTGTTGTTTCAGGCGGTCAATGGCGGCGCCCAGCTCCTGGGAGCTGATCTTCATGGCACGATCCAGCAGGTGCCGGTCGGAATCCGACTGGATGTAGGCGGCGTCGATGGCGGACAGGAACGCCGGCCAGTCCGCGGGCGGGCTGGTTTCGGTGGCGCCGTGGCGCCGGAGCTGGCGGAGGAGAAGGCGGTGGTTGACGCTCATGTTTCGACAAACGCCGTGATGGTCATGGTCTGGTTGTGCAACTGGCAGGCGGTTTTGCCGCCCGCCGGGGCCAGCTCGCCATAGGAATAGAAGCCGGTGAGCATGGGGCGGGGACCCACGCTTTCGCGGACGATTTCCAGCTCCTCCTCGGTGCGCTGGCCGAGGACGATGCGGCGGCCGACGCAGCTGATGCAGAGCACGAGATCAAAGTCGCGGGCGGCGGCCTGTTCGGCGGCTTGGGCGGCGCCATCCAGCAGGTCCTCGTAGGAAGCGTGCATGAAACGGACGCGGGCGCCCACGGGCATGTCGCCAGCAAAGGTCATGCTTTGGGTCTCTTCGTCGATGGACAGGATGGTGCGCACCACGCCCGGGCTGCCGTCGCGGCCGGTCAGGCTCAGCGGGAAGCGAAGGGCGGAGCCGGGGAGGCCGGCAGCCTGTTCGCCGAGGTATTCCTTGTAGAGGCCGAGTCCGGACTGGCCGTCGAGCTCGTACAGCCGGTTGCCTGTGGCCCGGGTGATCTCACGCTCCGGACCGAAGGGGGACCAGCCGCCGGAGGAGCCGAAGGCGGAACGGAAATGCCGGCCGTAGAAGGCGACGCCGACGACGCGACCGCTGACCGGCGGTTCATCGAGACCGACCAAGGTTTTTTCAAAACGGGAGCCATCGCCGGCGAGACCCCCGGTGACGGCGACGCCCGGAGGAAGGTTGGCGTTGAGCCCGCGGGCCAGTTCGGTGCCGTTGGTCAGGGCGCCGTCGCTGATGACGAATACATGGGCGATGTCCGGGCCTTGCAGGCGGCGCGCCAGCTCGGCGCCCAGGTCGAAGCTTTCAGCAGCCTGCCGGATGGACAGCGCCGCGCAGGCGATGCGTGATTTTTCCAGAGCCACCGCGGTGACGGTCAGTTCGTCCTCGGTGATGGCTGTGCCCGTGATCTCACCGGCCGTGGAGGCGAGCAGGAGGTGGGCGCCCGGATAACGGCTGCGCAGTTCCTGATGGCGGGAGGGGTCTTCCAGGGTGTGTCGTCCGCCAAACGCCAGCACGAACTGGGGCGCCAGTCCGGCGAGCGTGCTGGAGCGATTCACCCAGCCGCCGGCTGGGCTCCACGTGGATTGTTCGGACCTCATTGCACTTGGTAACGGTCCAAACCGCGTCCAAATGTATGAAAATCAGCCTAAATTTCGTCAGTTCTAAGCCGCCCTAATCCTGACCCGGCAACGCAGCAGCAGCGACGGATCCGCTTCCTCAAGCCTCCACCAAGTCCTTCTCCACGCGAAGGTTGTCGATGATGAAGTCCTGGCGCTCGGGGGTGGGATTCGTTCGTTGAGCGAACAGCGCTACCTGGCTTGGAAGGCGAGTTGTGGGAGCGCCCTTACGTTAGATACGGGGCGATCAGCGCGGCATCAGGATGACGCCCACAAAGAATTTAGGGTCAACGAAGCG
>JBDKHE010000146.1:0-8917 GCA_039797805.1 Verrucomicrobiota bacterium | reverse complement strand
GATTACTATGAGCGCGTGCCGCACTACCGCCACCTGACGGCGCAGGACGAGCAGGCGTTGCTCGACCGGCACATGAACCGTGTGACCGACACCTGCATCCCCGAAGGCGAGGCGATGCGCCGCATCGAGGCGGCTGTGGCGGAGGAGTGGGTAGCGGCCGACCGCGCGGGCGAGAGCTATTTCCCGCACGAGTTCATGTACAAGATCCTGCGTTCCGGAAAGCTGAAGAAGTCGTTCCAGATCGATCCGAAGAACTCCTGGATGCTCGCAGCCTGCGAGAAGAACCTGCCGATCATCGTGCCCGGTTGGGAAGACTCGACGCTCGGCAACATGTACGCGGGGCGCGTCATCACCGGCGAGATCAAGCGCGTGCACACCGTGCGCACCGGCATCGAGTACATGGCCTGGCTGGCCGGGTGGTACACGAAGACCGCGAAGCTGCTGCGCAATGGCGAGGGCTCGATCGGCTTCTTCCAGATCGGCGGCGGCATCGCCGGCGATTTTCCCATCTGTGTCGTGCCCATGCTGCACCAGGATCTCGGCCGGCGGAGCATCCCGCTCTGGGGCTACTTTGCCCAGATCAGCGACTCGACCACGAGCTACGGCAGCTACTCCGGCGCCGTCCCCAACGAGAAGATCACCTGGGGCAAGCTCGGGGCCAAGACCCCGCAGTTCATCGTGGAAAGCGACGCGACCATCGTGGCGCCGCTGATCTTCAGCTGGGTGCTGGGGAGGTGAGGATTGGGGAGTGAGCGCAGAAACCTGAATGCTGAGTGCTGAATGCTGAGTGCCTGAACCCAAGCTCCCGAACTCCTGAGAATTCCACCATGCCGGATAGCGCCAAAAATTTTCGGTTCCTCCGCTTGGAAGTCTGGCAGGAGGGACGTAAGCTCTATCGGCTGGTGTCGGGGATGGTGAGGATTGAACAGTGAGCGGTGAGCAGTGAGCGGAAAACCGAAGACCAAATCCACAGAACGTGAGCAGTTCATCCAACGAGAAACCCCACAAGCGTCTGCTCGCTTGGCAGCGGAGCATGGATCTGTTTGTGGAGATCCATAAATTGACGGGCGCTTTTCCGGCCAATGAGCAGTACCTCGTGGCGCAGATGCGCAGGGCGGCCCTTTCCGCTCCGTCCAATATTGCGGAAGGGGCTTCAGACCAGACCAAGGCGCAGTTTGCGGTATTTCTGGGTTACGCGATACGTTCGCTGAACGAGGTGCAAACCCAGTTGGAAGCCGCCCGGCGGGTGGGAATCGTCACGTTGCAGCAGGAAGGGGAAATCGCCCTGCTGATTGATGAATGTCTACGCCTGACATATGGCCTGAAACGCAGTTTATGATCGGCGCGCTTTTCCGCTTACCGCTCACTGCTCACCGCTCACTCCCTTGATCTGGGTCTACAGACTTCTTTTTCTTCCGCTGCTGCTGATTGCGGCGCCTTATTATCTTTGGCGCATGCGGCGGCGGGGGGGGTATGGGGAGAACTTCAGCCACCGGTTTGGCGGGACGGATGCCCTGCCGCGCAAGCACCCCGGGCGGAAGCGGATCTGGCTGCAGGCGGTGAGCGTGGGCGAGATGCTGGCCATCGCCCCGCTGCTGGAGGAACTGCGCCGCGAGGGGAACACGGAGGTGTACCTGACCACGACCACCAGCACGGGGTACCGGCTCGCGAAGGAAAAATACGGCGCGCTCACCATTGGCGTCGGGTATTTCCCGCTCGATTTCTGGGCCTTCAGCGAACGCGCCTGGTGGCGGGTGCGGCCCGACCTGTGCATTTTGATGGAAGGCGAGCGCTGGCCCGAGCACGTGCACCAGGCGGCCTGCCATGGGGTCCCGGTGCTGAGCGTGAACGCGCGGTTGTCCGACCGCAGCTACCGGCGCTCGATGCGCTACGGTTTCTTCATCCGCCCGCTTTCGCGCGGCATCACGCGCATCCTGTGCGCCTCGAAGCGGGACGAACAACGCTTCCGCTCGCTCGGGCTGGCGGCCGGGCGTCTGCTCACGACCGGCAACCTGAAGCTGGATGTGGAGATTCCGCTCCTGTCGCCGGCCGACCTGGCCCGGTTGCGGGGTGAGACCGGGCTGGCGGATGGGCTCGTTTTGCTGGGATCGTCGACCTGGCCGGGCGAGGAGGCAGCGATGCTGACCGCGCTGCGGGCGGCGCGCGGGAAAGGCCTGCCGGTTTCGCTGCTGCTCGTGCCGCGGCATGCGGAAAGACGGGAGGAGTTGCGGGCGTTGCTGGCCAGGACCGGACTGCGGTTTCATTTCCGCTCCGAGGGCCGGGCCCCGGGGCCGGTTGATGTCTTCGTGGGGGACACGACGGGAGAACTGAGGAAGTTCACGCAGCTGGCCGACCTCGTTTTCGTCGGCAAGAGCCTGGCGCCGCACGACGGCGGGCAGACGCCCGTGGAGGCGGCGATTCTGGAGAAGCCCCTGCTGCATGGGCCGTACATGACGAATTTTCGCGACATCATCCGCGGCCTGACCGATGCCGGGGCGGTGAAAAAGGTGGAGACGCACGAGGAACTCATCCGCGTGGCGGTCGAGCTGCTCGGCGACGAGGCGAAGCGCCGGCAACTGAGTGAATCAGCCCATGTGTGGCACGAAGCCAACCGCGGCGCGACGGCACGGACGCTCGCCGTGATCCGGTCGACGCTGGCCGGGACCGGCCGGAATTAGCGAGAATTGCCGCCAGTCGGGCGGAGGGCGGATCGCAGGTAAGGCTAAGCTTCCCGGAGAGCGGCGAGGGCGGAGGGTTCGTCCGGAGGACTCGCCCGGCCAGCAGCCAGCACGTGGTTCACGATGGACCGTGCGGCGTGCGGTTGGGCGAAGGACTTGAGGTTGCGGCGCCAGCGGCGCCAGAGTGCGGCGTCGTCGGCGAAGGCGCGTTGGAGCGTGGCGGCGATTTCCTGCGGCGTGGTGGCGAGGGCGCCGGTGTCGTGCCGGCGCATCAGCTCGTAGTTGCCCTCCTCCTGGCCGGGGACGATCTGGCTGACGATCATCGGGCACAGGGCGTTGATGGATTCCTGGGTGGTGGCCCCGCCGGCCTTGCTGATGACGACATGGTGGGTCATGAGCAGCTCCGGAATACGGTCGGTCCAGCCGAGCACGGTGGCCTTGGCCGGCGCGGTGGCGGCGAGGTGTTCGAGTTCCTGGCGGAGCTTGAGATCGCGTCCGGCGGTGAAGGTGATCTGCCAGTGGCGGTGCTGGAGCAGCTCGCGCGCGATGGCCAGCGCGGCCGCGCGTCCCGAGTTGATCATGAAGAGCACCCGGCACGGCTGCGCCGGACTCGCCGGCTCGGGCGGCTGCAAGGCGGCCGGACGATCGGCAAAGGCGAGGGCGACCGGGAAGCCGCTCACGTGAACGCGGTCGGCCGGCAGGCCCCGCTCGCGCAGGAAGGCGGCGGATTCCTCGTCGGTGACAAACCAGCCGGAGGACGGCGTGCGGTACCACAGCGAGTTGATCGTGATGGCGTCGGTGACGACGGTGTAATGCGGGCAGACCGGGACGCCGTCGGCGCGCAGCCGGTTGAGCAACCACGCGTATACCGGATAGGTGGAAAGGATGGCGTCGGGGCGGTGGTCGGCGATGACGCGGGCCAGCAGGTCGCGGTGACTGCCGAGAAACCGGAACAGGGCCGTGGCCTGGGTCGAGCGATCGAGCCAGCGGTAGAGATTGCTCCAGATTTTTGGCGCGGTGTTGATGAGCCGGATGTAACCGCGGCGGGAAAGGTTGTTGAGCCGCGGGGCGCGCAAGGCGAAGAGGTCCACCAGGATCGGCTCGACCCCGGGTTGCTCTGCAAAGGCGGCCATGAGGGCGCGGGCCGCGCTGTTGTGGCCTTCGCCGTAGCCGGCGGTGAGAATCAGGATTTTTTTAGACATCGGGGTGGGGCTTCGCCCCAAAGGCCAAGATTCCACAAACCCAAAGGGCGAGGAATCGCGCCTGCGTCCCAAGGAAGATGGGCGGGGAAGGGTGAATCTTGAGGTGCAAGTTTTGGCGTCGGGCGCTTTGGCCTTTGAGATTTTCCACGGTTACCGCATGGCGGCGATGATGGCGGCCTGCTCGGCGCCGCCCGGAAACGGCAGGGCTTCGTCGCTGTCTGCTTCGGGCGGTACATCGGTTGGCATCGGGAAGCGCGTGACGAAATCCTTGAAGGTAATGAGCTCGAAGCGTCCGTCGTAGTGCTCGACGATGCCGGTGAGTGACTCGACCCAGTCGCCGGAATTGAGGTAGTGGATGTCGCCGATCATCTTGTCGGCCGGCGTGTGGATGTGTCCGCAGATGACCCCGACGCAGCCGCGATCGCGGGCGAGGTTGGCGACCTGGTCCTCGAACTTGCCGATGAAGCTGACGGCCTGCTTCACGCGGGCCTTGATGGCGGCGCTGAGGGAAAAGTATTCCTTGCCGCGGAGCCGGCGCCACCCGTTGTAGAAGCGGTTCAGGCGCAGGAGGAGCGCATAGCCGATGTCGCCGAGGTGGGCGAGGAAGACCATGTTTTTAACGACGCCGTCGAAGACATCGCCGTGGAGGACGAGGTAGCGGCCGCGCGGCGTCTCGAGGATGTGGTCCTCGACGAGACTGATGCTCTCGAAACGCATCGGGAGCAGGCGGGCGAGGAAGTCATCGTGATTGCCGCGCAGGTAAACGACCTCGGTGTCTCTTTTCTGCACAAGGGTCAGCACGCGCCGGATGAACCGGGTGTGGCTCCGCGTCCAACGACCGTCGCGGGTCAGGCGCCAGCCGTCGATGATGTCGCCGTTGAGGATGAGCCGCTCGCAGCGGGTGTGTTTCAGGAAGTGCGTCACTTCGTCGGCCTTGCTGTGCGGCGTGCCGAGGTGGATGTCGGAGAGGATGACGGAGCGGACCTTGAGCGTCGGTTTCATGGGCGGGTGAGCTGGGAGCGGGGAGCGGAGAGCGGGGCGCCGGCCGGGCGGCCGTCGCGCCCGGGCCGGCCGGCGGCCTGCTGGCGGAATTCGGACACGGCCTCCTGCAGGTCCTCGGCGAAGCGGTCGAAGATGGCGTCCCAGGAGAGACCCTGGGCGGTGACGGGACCGGCTGCGGCCAGACGGGTGCGGAGGGCGGGCTCGGTGGCGAGCCGCACGGCCTGGGCGAGAAAGGCGGCCTCGTCTTCGACAGGAGCGAGGAGGCCGTTTTCCCCGGAACGAATGAACTCGTGGGCCGCCGCGTAGTCATAGGCGGCGACGGCCAGGCCGCTGCCCAGCGCCTCGGTGACGACATTGCCGAAGGTCTCGGTGGTGCTGGTGTGGAGATAGATGTCGCCCGAGGCGTAGTGGCGCGCGAGGTTGACCCCCGTGTAGAAGCCGGTGAAGACCGCGTCGGGCCGCGCGCGCTGGCAGGAGGAGAGCAGCGGACCGTCGCCCACAAGCACGAGCTTGGCGGAAGGTTGCACGGCCTTGATCGCGTCGAAGGCGCGGAAGAGCAGGGGATAGTTCTTCTCGGCGGCGAGGCGGCCGACGTGAATGACCGCAAGGTCGTCCGGGCCCACGCCCCACGATGCGCGCAACGCCTCGTCCCGGCGGCCGGGGTTGAAGAGCTGGGTGTCGACCCCGCGGGAGAGCAGGCGCAGGTTGCGGTAGCCCTCGGACTCCAACCGGGCAAGAAGATCGCGCGTAGGCACAAAGGTGCGGAGCGTGCGGTTGTGCAGGCGGCGGAGCCACGCGGAGACGACGGGTTTCAACCACCCGATGCGGTAGTCGCGGGTGTATTGGTCGAAATTGGTGTGGAAACTGGAAGTGACCGGGATGCCCATCTGTTGGGCGGTCGTGATGGCGGAAGAACCGAGCGGACCTTCGGTGGCCACGTGCACGAGATCGGGGCGGCTAAGCGTCCACAACTGGCGGAGCCGGCGCGAAGCGGGCAGACCGAGCCGGAGCTGGGGGTAGCCCGGAATGGGCACACCGGGCAGGCGGACCTGGCGGCAGGCGAGGCGTTGTGTGACGCTGTAGCGCTTGGATTCGTGGCGTTGGCGCGGGCGGACGATCGTCAGGCGATGCCCGCGGCGGGCGAGACCGTCCACGAGGCGGCCGAGCGTCATGGCGACGCCGTTGATTTCAGGTGCGTAGGTTTCGGTGACGAGGATGAGATTCAATCGTTTGGCGCCAGGCCGGGGGCAACCTGCCGCCCGTCTAGCAGCCCCATCATGAACAGGGATTGTGAAGAACCCGTGCCGCGCAGGTGACGAATGGGTAAATCTCCCGCGGGTTTGCGGGAGCGCGTCCGGTGCCGGAAGCGCTGGGCCTCAGCGAGCTAGACCGGTTTGGCGGCGGACGGTGACACACATCGGAGCACCGGTCGGGATTATCATTCAAATAGGTGTTGCACGACGCTGACGGAACTTTCTAAGTTTATTCTTTTAGTTTGATGCAATCCCACGGCCCAAAACGCATCTACACTCCACAGTCCCTGGAGTTCTGGTTTGATCGCATGGAAATCGAGTGGGAGGGACAGTTTGACACCCAGCATGTCGAGCGCGGGCACCAGATCTATCGGGACAGTGAGATCCGCGAGGTCGAACTGGGGGCCAAGGACGCCATCATTCACCGCCGGGTCGACAAGAAGGAAGAGTATGCCGTGATCGAGTGGGAAGGAGAGACGATCAAGGTGCGCTCTTCCTCCACTGACGTCCTGCTGGCCAACGCGATCGCGGTGGCGGGTTTGCACGAGATCGAGGAATTGCTGGTGGATGAGCTGGGGGCCCTGATGCCCGGCTCCCGCACCAAGTCCAACGGTGCCGCGGCCGCCCCCCAGGCCAATGGAACCAACGGGCATGCCCCTGAGCCCGAGGGCCACGCGTCCAACGGGGCCAACGGTCAGGCGACCAAGGTTGACCCCAACCAGCCCGCGCGCGACCTGTTGCTCAGTTTCACCACGAACAGCGAAGGGCTGGTGTTCCTCGCGTTTTGGAAGAGCGGTCGCAACCGGATCCCGGCCCTGGGCAACACGGTGAACCACCCGACGGCCGCCGAGCGCGCCAAGCTCATCGCGCTGGCGACCTACGCCCGCAAGGCTCACTTCCGTTACAACCAGACCACCCACGCCTACGCGCTCGACGCGCTGGCGGACATCCCGGGATTCCTGCGCGACCTGCTGCCGCACTGGAAAAAGCACTTCGCCGTCGAGATCGACGTCAAGGTGGACGCCATCAAGCAGGGCGCCCAGGTCATCGAGATCGAGGCCGTCGCCAACCGGCGCCCCGGTTCCGAAGGCGGCCTGGATCTGCGCTGGATTTTCCGGGCCGGCGAGAAACTGCTGACCGACGAACAGGCTGCCGCGCTGCTCAGGCACGGGCGCACGCCGATGCTGTTGCCCGATCTGGGCATCGTCACGATGTCGCCCGAGAAGTGGGAAAGCTACCAGCAGTGGAAGCGCAACCTCGAGGACACCCTGGTCGACGGGGAGATTCCTCCCTACCTGATTTTCTCCCTGTTCAACGACCAGCGCATCAAGGTCACGCTGGGGGCGGAGATCGAGACCTGGCGCCAGAAGGTGATGACGGCGCCGACCACGCCGCCGTTCCTGCCCGACTTCCTGCGCAACTACCAGCGCCGCGGCGTCGAGTGGATGCACCATCTCTGCGAGACCGGCTGCCATGGCCTGCTGGCCGACGAGATGGGTCTGGGCAAGACCGCCCAGATGATCGCCCTGTTGCGCTCCCGGCCGATGGCGCGCAAACGCCACGTGGTCGTGTGCCCCGCGAGCGTCGTGCCTGTGTGGCGCGAGGAGATCGCCCGCTTTTATCCGGACGCCAAGGTCGACACGCTCAAGTCGGGCAACGATTTCAAGACGAACAAGTCCCCGTGCATTTGGCTCGCGAGCTACACGCAGCTGCGCAAGCACCGGGCGTTGCTGGAGAACACGGAATTTGGCTACGCGATCCTGGATGAGGGCCAGTTCATCAAGAATCCGGACGCCAAGGTCACCCAGGCCTGCTTTGCGCTGAAGGCCGAACACCGGCTGGTGATGACCGGCACGCCCTTGGAAAACCGCCAGCTGGATCTCTGGTCCATCTTCCGCTACCTGCTGCCCGGTCTGCTCGGTTCCCGCAGCGGCTTTGAGGCCGCCCTGATCCAGGACCGCGAAGGCACGATGAAGCGGCTGCGCCAGCAGGTCGCGCCGTTCATCCTGCGCCGCACCAAGAATGAGGTCGCCACCGAGCTGCCACCCAAGGTCGAGATGGATCTGCTTTGCCCGCTCACCGAAGTGCAGCGCACTGAATACGCCCGCATCTGCTCCGAGGGTCTGGCCCGGTTGGGCGAGGACATCGGTCTTGCGTTGCGGGAGAAGTCCTTCGGCTTCCTGGCGCTGCTCACGCGTCTGCGTCAGGTCTGCTGTGATCCCGACCTGCTGCCCTGGCTCAAGTCGCCGCTGGCGGACAGCGGCAAGCTCCAGCTGTTGGTCGAGAAACTGCAGGAAGTGATCGGCAGCGGGCACAAGGTCGTGATCTTCTCGCAGTTCGTGACGCTGCTGGACCGGGTGCGCACGGCGCTGGAAGGCACCTACCCGGATCTGCCCCTCTACGAAATCACCGGCATGACCGTGGACCGGCAGAAGCCCGTGAAGGATTTTCAGTCGGCCCAGGGCGCGGCGGCGATGCTCGTCAGCCTCAAGGCCGCCGGCACCGGCATCACGCTGCATGCGGCAGATTACGTGTTCCTGCTGGATCCCTGGTGGAATCCGGCGGTGGAGGACCAGGCGATCGACCGCGTGCACCGCATCGGGCAAACGAACACGGTGTTTGTCTATCGCATGGTCACGGCCGGCACGATCGAGGAACGCATCCAGGCGCTGAAAGGGGAGAAGAAGCAGCTCTTCAACCAGGTGGTGGGCGGCCATGGCGGGGACTTTGAGTGGACCAAGCATTTCAACTCGCTGAACAGCCTGATCCAGCTCGGGGCCAT
>JBDKHE010000145.1:0-7396 GCA_039797805.1 Verrucomicrobiota bacterium | reverse complement strand
CCGAGGTCGATACCGAGGCGGATGAGCGAGAGCAGGTTCATGGCCTCGCCCGAATTGAGCAGGTATCCATTCTGCAAAATGCCGAAGGCGCGGCCGATCTTGTCGGACAGCTTGTTCGGGTCGGTTTCGAGCAGCTTCTGGCGGGCGTTGAGCTCCTGCTCGATGATGGTGTTGAGCACGCCGTGCAGGTGCTTGATGATGCTCTCCTCGCTCTCGCCAAGCGTGGTCTGGTTGGAAATCTGGAAGATGCTACCGCTGGCGTCCGAGCCTTCACCGAACAGGCCGCGCACGGCCATGCCGAGCTGGTTGACGGCGCGCACGACTTTTTCCATCTGCCCGGAGATGACGAGCGCAGGCATGTGCATCATGGCCGACGCGCGGATGCCAGTGCCGAGGTTGGTTGGGCAGGCCGACAGGTAGCCGAGCTTCGGGGAAAAGGCGAAGTCCATGTGCTCCTCGAGGTTGGTGTCGAGGGTGTTGATCGTGTTCCAGACCTTCTTGAACTGGAAACCCGCGCGGAGAACCTGGATGCGGAGGTGATCCTCCTCGTTGATCATCACGACACAGGACTGATCCTTGCTGATGACGATGCCGGCGCCGGTCTTGGCGTGGCACAGTTCGCGGCTGATCAGGTGGCGCTCGACGAGGATCTGCTTCTGCAGCTCGTCGAGATTCTCGACCGGCAGGGCGAGACCGCGTTTCATCTGCGGCAAGGCGGCGACGGCCTGCATGCATTGGTCCCGGATCTGCTTTTTCTGGGCTTCCTTCGCCCAACCCGGGAAGGGCTGTCCGGCCAGATTGCGCGCCAGACGGATGCGCGTCATCAGCACGACGGCGCTCTTGCTGGCGGCGGTGTCGGTCAGTTCGGAGTGAGAATCAATGAGCTCGTTGATCTTCATGTCAGGTGGCCGGCTGTTTGTCGGCGGAGGCGCGCACCTGGTTGATTTCGTCGCGATAACGGGCGGCGTCCTCGTAACGTTCGGCCTTGATGGCTTGGTCGAGCTCGGACTCGAGCTGCGTGAGGCGTTCGCTGATGGAAATGCGGGCGACGGCACGGAGCGGGACCTTGCCGGTGTGGCTGATCCCCTTGTGCATGGTGTCGAGCATCGGCTCGAGCAGACGGCTGAAATGATTGTAGCAGGACGCGCAACCGAAGCGGCCGGTCTTCTTGAAATCCTGGGCGGTGAATCCGCAGGACTCGCAGCGGAGATCGCCGGTCGGTTCCGGGTTGAGCGAGGCTTTGAGCAACAGGTCGGCCAGGGAGAAGCCGCTGGGATCGGTCACCCCTTTTGCCTGCGCGCAAGCCTCGCAGAGGTCCACCTTATGTATCTTGCTGTTAACGATCTGAGTAAGATGAACGGTGGCGGGCTTGGAGCAGAGGTCGCACTTGAGTGAATTGGCCATGGAGAGTGTGATATGCAGGATAGCGCCCGGAACTCGAAACGCAAATGCCCCGGCTGCCGGCCGCTTCTGAGCAAAAAACGTGCCCCCTGCCCCGCCGGCTGGCAAGCGCAGAGGCGGAAGAGTTGCGCTAATGTTCAATGTCATAATCCGGTAAGCGAATGCGACCAGAATCCTGACGTGAAAACTGACCGGAGGCTGAAGATTTTGCCGCCCGGCCTTTGTGGATTTCCGAATGGCCAGACCTATCTGAACCCAAAGCCAAACGGCAAAACCCCGCGCCCACCACCTAAACTAAGGCGGAAATCGTCCGGCGAATCGGGACAATCCACTTGAGTCGCTCGGGCATTTTGAAAAATGTCCGCTCCCGACGGGCCGCAAATCATACACCCATGAAAATGCGTCCATCCGGAGCCCCATCGGGCTTCACCCTCATCGAGCTGCTCACGGTCATCGCCATCATCGGCATCCTGGCAGCTTTGATATTCCCCACCGTCGGCAAGGTCCGTGAGACCGCGCAACGCACGGTGGATGCCAACAACCTCCGCGAGATCGTCAAAGCCGCCGGCATCTATGCCGCCGACAACAACGATCGTCTCCCCGACCCGGCGGTCATCATCGCGCAATACCCCAACCTCGGCACCGGAGCCCATGCCTGGGCCGGCATCCTGGCGCAACGCGGCATCGTCACGGATCCGACGTTCTATTTCGCCAAGAACGACCCCTACTACAGCGGCACCGCCCCGGCTTCGATCGTGGACCCGGCCAACCCGACCACCCTGTCGACGGACTTCGGCGGGCGGGTCCTGAGTTTCGAACTCATCGGCGGTCTGCGCATGGGCGATCCCTCCACGACTCCGGTGGCATTCACCCGCGGACTGCAGACCACGGGCCGCTGGGATGCCGGCAGCGGGGTCTACAAGGATACCGGTGGCCATATCGCGTTTCTCGGCGGCAACATCCAGTTCTATGCCAATGTGGCCGAGGCTGAGACCCAATTGGCCCTGACCAACGGGGCGAAAGGGACTTCCATCCGGCAGGCCATTCCGGTTTCCGCCCGCATCTTCGCGACCACGCCCTCCGGCGGTCCCACCGTGGGCACGGTTGCGGGCACCAGCGGCCAGCTGCCCTAAACGGAACGCGACGCCTTCCAAACGCCCGGTTGCCAAAAGCATCCGGGCTTTTTTCTTCCCCCCGGAGGCCCGCCCACTCAGTCTCGGGGACTTCCCGCCCATGCTTCCCGCCAACCCAATTTACGTCATCGGGCATCGCAACCCGGACTCCGACTCCATCTGCTCTGCGATTGCCTATGCCGCCTTCAAGGAGGCCCGCGGAGAAAGCGGCTATGTGCCCGCCCGTTGCGGCAATTCCAACGCCCGCATCGATGCCATTCTCGAGCGCTTCCGCACCCCGCTGCCGTACTACCTGAGCGACGTCTACCCGCGGGTTCGGGACATGATGTCCTATGAACCGATCGTGGTGAACGAATCCTCCACCTGCGCGGCGGCGCTCAAGCTCATCGACCAGCACGGCATCACTTACCTCCCGGTTATCGACGACCGGCAGCGCGCGGTCGGGTCACTCACCCTGGCGCATCTCGGCCATTTCTTCATCCCACGTCTCGACGAGCCACGGGCCATGCGGCAGGTCCGCACCAGCCTCGCGCGCATCGTCCAGTCCCTGCAGGGTTCCGTTCTCCACCACCGGGACGAAAACCGGATCGAGGACCTCTACGTGCGCATTGCGGCGATGGACGTGAACACCTTTTGGAACATCTCCCTGCAGGAAAACATCCCCGCAGACAAATCGCTGATCATCGTCGGAGACCGTCGGGACATCCAGCAACGCAGCATCGAGCTGGGGGTGCGTGCCCTGATCATCAGCGGCAGCCTGCCCGTTGATCCTGCGATTGTCGCCCTCGCCAAGGCACGCGGCGCCAGCGTGATATCCAGCCCGCATGACACCGCCACCACGGCCTGGTTTGTGCGCACCGCCTCCACGGTGGAACGCCTCGTCGACCGAAAATTCAGCGCCCTCAACGCCGATTCTCGCATCGCAGACATCCGCCGGAAGTTCTCCCAATACTCACCCCACGCCATGATGGTCACGGGCGAGGATAACCTGCTGCAAGGCATCCTCACCAAATCCGACCTGCTGAAACCCGTCCCCACGCGACTCGTCCTCGTCGATCACAACGAGATCACCCAGGCCGTTCCCGGGGCCGAGGAGGTCGTGATCAAGGAAATCATCGATCACCACCGGCTTGGACCGATGACGACGCCCCAGCCCATCCTTTTCGTCAACGAACCCGTCGGTTCCACCTGCACCATCATCGCCGACCAGTACCGCCGCCACGGCCTCAAGCCCAGCGCCTCGCTCGCCGGCATCATGATGTCGGGCCTGATCTCTGACACCCTTCTGCTCCAGAGTCCGACCTCGACCCCGAAGGATGCTGACGTGTTGAATTGGCTCCAAACTTTTGCCGACATCAAGTCCTCGGACCTGGCCCAGATCATCTTCAGTTCCGGTTCGGTGATTTTGGCCAGCCCGGCCGACAAGGTCGTGCGCTCCGATTTCAAGATCTACGCCGAGGACGAAATCCGCTTCTCCGTTTCCCAGGTCGAGGAACTGGGCTTTGACAACTTCTGGCAGCACGCCCCGGTGCTCGCCGATGCCCTGGCCAATCTGCGGCACGGCGAGAAACTGGCCTTCGCCGCCCTGCTGATCACCGACATCAACACCCAAAACTCCCTGATGCTGGTCAAAGGTGATCCGGAACTCATCCGCCGGATCTCGTACGCCCATGTGCGGCAGGACGAGATCTTCGACCTCCCCGGCGTGGTCAGCCGCAAGAAACAGCTCATCCCCTACCTCACGGACCTCCTGAAGGCCATGCACAGCGACGGGGTTGAGCCGGCCGCAGCATCCCGCGGGCGCAGCTCCCCACCTTTCAACGGGTAACGATCCGCATCGAAGGGATCCGCCTGAAGATCCACCGGCAATAAGTGTAACCTGACCAGCCGCCTCCCGTCTCTTGGAGGGCGTTTCCCGCCTGCACCGCCCCACACCGCATGAGCACCTCACGCCTGTTACCCCATTCCCGGTGGATCACCGCCGGTTTGCTTCTCTCTGCCCTCGCCCTTTCCGCCCGCAGTGCCGAGCCCCCCGTGACCGAGGGCAAAACCATCGAGCTGCCGACCATGACCGTGCAGGAGGCGGCCGACCTGCCCAAGCTCGAATCCTGGCGCTACACCCGCATCCCGGGCTTTGAAGTCCTCTCAAACGGCAGCGACAAACCGGTCAAGAAGCTGCTGGCCGATTTCCAGAAATTCCAACAGGCCGTGAAGCTCCTGTGGCCGACGCCGGTTCGCCCACTGGCCGCGTCGTCCCTGATCTTGTGCGGAGCGGACAATAAGTTTGATGAATTTGCCGGTCGGAGCACCGGCAAGATGGAAGGTCTCATCCCCAGTCTGTTCATTCGTAACCGCGAACAAATCGCGATCGTGGTGGACCTGCAGACGCAACAGATCTCGATCAGCGATCCAACCGCCCTGATCAATTCGGGAAGCGCGTCAGCGGAATATCAGGTCGACCACTACCGGCAGCTCTACCGGGAATACATTCATTTCCTGCTGAGTCAGAGTGAAGTGCGTCCCGCTGCCTGGCTGGAGGAAGGCCTGGCCCAGATCATCATGGATATCGATCTGACCGACAAGACGCTCATCTACGGCAAGATCGATAGCCACCGGGGCGAGGCGACCGGAGGATCTCCGCTGGAGGCGGATGAAAACGACGCCACGGTAGCCGACGCCACAGTGGGTGAGCAACCGTTCAACGTCGTCCTAAAGCACCGGCCGTTCCTTCCCTTCGACCAATTCCTGGCCATCACGCATGAGTCCCCCGAGGCGCAGAGTCCGCTGGGCAACAACCTCTGGTCCAAGCAGGCCTACGCTTTCGTCCATTTCTGTCTTTTCGGCGAAGATCTCCGCCACAAGGACGCGTTGATCACCTTTGTCAGCCGCCTTTCCAGGGAGCCCCTGAGCGAGGCTCTCTTCCAGGACTGCTTCAAGGTCGGGTATGCCGGCATGGCCAAGCAGCTGCGGGCCTACATTTATCGCACAAAACACAAGTATCAACAGTATGACTTGAAGTCGACCGACCGCGTGACCGCTGCTTCGATCGAACTCGCCGAGGCCGACGCCACCCAGGTAGGCCTGATCAAGGGCGATGCCCTGCGCCTGGCCGGGCAAAACGGCAAGGCGCTCACCGAATACCGCATGGCCTACCGCCGGGGCAGCCGTGATCCCGCCGTGCTGTCCGGGCTCGCCGCCGTCGACAACGACGTGGACAGCGCCCGCAAATGGCTTGATGCGGCCATCAAATCCGGCACGAACCGGCCCTCCGCCTACGTGGCCCAGGCCAAAATGCGCCTCGCCGACTTCAAGTCTGATCCCGGCCCGGACGGCAAGCTGACGACCGTCCAGGTGTCCTCCATCCTGACCCCACTCTTCAAAGCCCGGTCCTTCCCGCCTCCGCTCCCGGAGACCTACGAAACGATCGCCGAGACCTGGGCGCTCAGCACCGTGCCGCCCAAGCCCGAGCACCTCGGGGTGCTTGATGAAGGCGCCCGGCGTTTCCCGCGCAACAGTGCCCTGATCCTCAAGGCGGCCGAACTCAACCAGTTGGCCGGCGCCAGCGCCAATGCCCGGTCGCTGGCCCAGTTGGGCCTGCGCTTCACCGCCGATACTGCAATCCGGGCCCGGTTCGAACAGGTGATCGCCGCCAACCCGCCCCCGGCCAAGTAAACAGATTTCCCCCACGGGCACGGGTAACTGCGCCATTGCCACGAAGAGGTGAATGCCCCTTCCTAGCGCAGAATGCCTGCAACGCCCGAGTCTCCCGCGCCCGCCGCACCCACTGACTTTATCCGTGACATCGTCACGGCTCATGTCGCCGAAAAGCGCTACGCCAAAATCGTCACGCGCTTCCCGCCTGAACCGAACGGCTACCTGCACATCGGTCACGCCAAGTCGATCTGCCTGAATTTCGGCATCGCCCGCGAACACCAGGGTCAGTGCAACCTGCGCTTTGACGACACCAATCCCGCCAAGGAGGACGTCGAGTATGTCGACTCGATCACGCGCGACGTCCGCTGGCTGATCGAGGGCTGGGCCGACCATTGCCTCAGCTACAAGCCCAAGGGTGCCCACCCCGCCCCCATCACCAGCAACGGTCGCCCCGACCACTATCTGGCCCCGGTGCCCCCCGGTCCGGACAGCGAGGCCTTCTTTGCTTCCGACTATTTTCCACAGCTCTATGAGTACGCCCTGGAACTCATCCGGCGCGGCAAAGCCTATGTTTGCGACCTGAGTGCCGAGGACACGGAAAAATTCCGTGGCTCGCCGGACCGCCCGGGCCAGGACAGTCCGTTCCGCAATCGCTCGGTGGCCGAGAACCTTGATCTCTTCCAGCGCATGAATGCCGGCGAGTTTCCCGACGGCGCCCGCTCGCTGCGCAGCAAGATCGACATGACGTCGCCCAACATGTGGTTGCGCGACCCCCTGCTCTACCGGATCCGCCATGTGCCGCACTACCACGCCGGCGACAAATGGTGCATCTACCCGCTCTACGACTACGCCCACTGCCTGAGCGACTATCTGGAGGGCGTCACCCACAGTCTCTGTTCGATCGAGTTCGTGCCGCACCGTCCGCTCTACGACTGGGTGCTGGAAAACCTGGATCTGCCGCGCCCCGTCCCGCACCAATACGAATTCGCCAAGCTCAACCCCTCCTACACGCTGCTCAGCAAGCGCAACATCCTGCGCCTCGTGCAGGAGAAGATCGTCGCCGGCTGGGATGATCCCCGCCTGCCCACAATCTCCGGTCTCCGCCGTCGCGGCATTCCCGCCAGCGCGATTCGCAAGTTCGTCATCGGAGTAGGAGTCACCACCTTCAACAGCGTCACGGAGATCGCCGTCTTCGAGCATGCCGTGCG
>JBDKHE010000144.1:0-2949 GCA_039797805.1 Verrucomicrobiota bacterium | reverse complement strand
AGTCGAGGACGACGACCCGGCCCTTGAGGTCGGCCAAGGTCTTGAGGCCATCGCGCGAGGCCCACTTGAAGTGCAGGGCCGGGGCCGGGTGGCCCACGAGGGCGGCCTTGGCCGCCTTGGCCTTTTCCATCTGTTCCATCTGGGCGAGAATCTGGTCAACGCTGCCGGCGGCCTTGGTGCCCGGGAAGTCGGCCTTGAGGGCCAGCAACATTTCGCGGCCCTTGGTCTCGTCCTGGAGCACCTGCAGGTAAAGGGCGGCGCGCATCAGCGCGATGTTCGCGACCGGATCGGTTTTCTGACCGGCGTACTTGGCCAGCAGCGCGTCAAACTCCGCGAGTTCGGGGGCCAAGGCTTCGGCGGTGCGGGGGCCGCCGTTGATCTTCGCCGAGATCTTGCCCACGAGGGCCCGGAGATCGGCCGTGACGGGATCGGTTTCGGGCGCGGGCGTCGCGGGGGCGGCGGAGGCAGCGTTCTGGGCGACGCCGACCTGGGAGAGCAAAGCAAGGCCAACCACGAGGGCGGCGAAGGAGGGGCGGAGTTTCATACAAGCCTAGCACTAGCACAGCGCCGTGAGGCGTCGAGCCGTTTGCGGCTTCATGCGGCGTCGGTGGAGTCGAATGATCTACGTAGGACTACGCATGGTGGTAGCGGGAGAATTCGGTTAGACTGGGTTGTTGTGATAATTCCAAGGGCCAAGCGCGTTGTGGGTTTGCTGACCTGACAACCTGTTCACAGGCTCCGGACCTCACCATGCGTTACCCCACCCGAAACCATGCATTTGTGCCGGCCACCACGTGGGTACTCGACGGCGCCGAGTTACGCCTGGAGGACGACAAGGGGCCGCCCCGGGTGATCGCGCTCGCCGAGATCACGGAGGTCCGGCTGGAGTTTGCGCCGACGAGACCCGAGCGGAATCGATTCCGATGCCGGCTGACCTTGCGAGGTCGCCAAACGATCGAGTTCTACAATCGTACTTACGCCGGGGTTTACGATTTTCGGGACACGAGTGCTGGCTATCGGGCGTTCGTACAGGCGCTAACGGCGGCGCTGGCGCAGCATGCGCCGGGCTGCCGCTGCCTGGCTGGTGCCTTGCCTGCCATTTTTTGGATTAACAATGCGATTCTCGGCGTGGTCGCCATCGCCGTGATCGCGGCAATGTTTTTCTTTATCACCGTGGGGAACTTCTGGGTCGTGATCATCAAACTGCTTCTCGTCGCATTCTACACCCCCGTGGCGGTCCGCTGGTTCCAGAAGAATCGTCCACGCGAATTCGTCCTCCCAGCAATTCCGCAGGAATTGCTGCCAGCGGCGGAAACTTGACCGTTGGGCACGTGGCGCGGAAAACGCGCGACGGGCTCATGGGAGCAGGCGCGAGTTTCGCACTGAACTAAAGTTACGTAGGACTACGCATAGCCGGCGGACGATTATGTGGCTATGATTGACGGAGTGAAGAACGTGCGGCCTCCCGCCGGTTACGACTGCCGGCGGCATTTTCGGGCGTTTTCCGCTGGCCGAGGCCGCGTAATCCGCGAGCTTCAGTGTCCCGCCCAGTCCCTTCCACCCTCCACGTACCATCCGATGATCCGATGTGCCCGCTGCTTTCTCCTTCTTTCCTTGATGATCGCCAGCCTCGCTCCCGCGGCTGACGAAAGGGTGGACGAAAAGGCGCTCTTTGCGGGCTCGATCTCGGAAGGCGTGGTTTGGGTTGATTACTTCAGCGGGCTGATGCTCAGCAAGGGCGGGGAGGCGGCGCGCCAGGTCTGGCCGGGCAATGTGGGTTTCGCGGCGATGGCGGGCGACCGGTTGGCTCTGGTCTCGGGTGACAACCTCGCGACCTTCAAACCCGGCTCATGGACCCCGCAGGAAACACTGGTGGGCAAATGGATCACGGCACTCGCCGGCTCGCCGGATACCGCCATCGCCTTCGACGAAACCTCCGCGGTCTGGCGCTTGGAGAAAGACGGTCGCTGGCAACCGCACGCATCGGGCATCAAGGATTCGGTCCTGGGGGTTGCCTACAGCAACGGGCTGTGGGTCGCGGTCGGGGGTACCCGGGAGAAAGACGAGGAGTATGAAAGCGCGCGGCCCGCTGAGTTCTCCCGTCCGTACTGGGTCGTCCAGGAACAGGAACCCCGTCTCTGGTGGTCCAACGACGGCATTACCTGGGCGCAGGGCGTTTTGCCCAAGACCGGTTACAACAAATTCATGGCGGTCGCGGGCTCTCCGGATGGCTGGGTGGCGGTCGCTGCGGATGGACGCGCCTTTGGTTCACGCGACGGCAAGCAATGGCAGCCAACGGGCGAAGTGGCCAAACTCACGGTGGAATACCCGATCACCCTGCGGGCGCTGGGCGGCTTTTTCTGGGTGCGGGTGAACGAGCAGGAACCCTGGCAGAAAAGTGCCGATGGAAAAAGCTGGAGCCGCGTGCCGCTGTCCGCCGGCGCCACCATCGACACGCTGCTCCTGAAGGATGGCAAGGTGCATGTGATCGGGACGCGCAAACCGGGCCGCCGCATCGAGGTCGCGACCGTGGAAGCCTTTGCCGAGGTTCCGCCCCTCAACGCCGCCGAGCTCGCTGCCAAGGCGGCGGCGGACGAGAAGATCCGCGTCGCCGCAGCGGAAAAGGCCGCGGTGGCAAAGAAAGCGGCCGACGCCAAGGCGCAGGCGGCCACGCAGGCCGCGGCTGCGAAGGCCTTGAACGAGCGCAAGGCGGCGGAAGCCAGGACCCTCGCGGTCGAGGCTTGGGCTGGCAAGCTCGCCGCGTGGGATGTGGCCATGACGCAGGCCAAGGACACGGCCACACGTCTGAAACTGACCCGCGCGTTGCATGCCGACTGGAAGGCCGCCCATCCCGGTTACACGCAGGCCCAGGTGCTCGCCTACCTCGCGCCGCTGTTCAATCGGGTGACGGGCTATGAAGTCAGTGACGCCAGTGTTTTTGGATTCATG
>JBDKHE010000143.1:0-3648 GCA_039797805.1 Verrucomicrobiota bacterium | reverse complement strand
GAGCAGGGGAATTGTTGGCGGGCAGAGAGTATCGCTATCGGAGTCACGCCGATCCGCCGTGGGTTATACAGGGCGGATCAGGATCCGCGGGCGAGGGGCATGTGTGCGGCTCGACGCAGCCGTGCGGGCGCACGATCTCGGCCCGCGGAGGATTGCGGCTTGGCTCTCAGCCCTGGGCTCCTCGCCCTTCGCTTGTTCGCACCACCTTTACGGCCAGAGATAGTAGAAAACCAAGCCGGAGCTGATGCCGTAGAGCGCGGCATCGAGGAGGTTTTTTGCGGTCGTCGACCACGAGCGGCCCATCCAGATCGATTCGGTGACCGAGCCGAAGCCGTGCGCGATGAAGGTCACGGATCCGACCAGCTTGGCCACGGCGGTGGCGCGGGCGGGATTGAGGCCGAAGATCTGCGACACGATGAACGCGGCGGCGACGGCAATGGCCAGGCTCCAAAGAAACCACAGCCCAAGGTATTTGCCCATGTTGTGGGCGCCGTTCGGCATGATGGTGACATGGCCGACGGGACCGTCCTCGTACTTTTTCTTCATTCCTTCGCTGGCCATGTCCTTCATGTCGCTGCAATAGGGCAGGACATAGCGGCCGGGCGTCGGCTGGCCGGCGCGGATGGCGGCGCTCACGGCGTCCTCGTTGGCGAAGGCCCGGTAGTCGGAGGCGTGCCACTTGAAGACCATGTGGATCAGACTGCTGATGACGAACACGGCCACCGCGCTGAGCAAAATCGGCAACCAGAGAGCGAGCAGGGCATGCATGGGAGTCCTTGTTGGGAGGGTTGGGGCGCGAATTCGCGGGCAGGCCCGCGGAATCGATGATCTGGAAGGGATGCATGGTCTTCCCAGATCCGGGCGATGAACGGAAGCCGGAAATGGACGGGGCTGCCCTGGATGAAAGGCCGGGCGCATCCGCCCTCGCTGCACTTATGGATCGGAAAATGGGGGAGCGCGCTTGCTCGCGACCTTCCCTGCTTCGAGTCGCGAGCAAGCTCGCGCCCCCAGGTTATTCCCGCAGGCGAACCCGTGGCCCGTCAGGCCGGGGCTTCCCATGAACCGATACAACCACGCTCGGCGGGGCCAAGGGCGCCCTAAGTCTGAATCGGGGCAATCTCGTTCTCCTGCCCTCACTCTTGCTCATTCCCTCAGAGGAAATCTCCAACGGTGAGAAGGCGCAGGGACGGCAGGAAGAACACCGGGAGTGAATGGGCCTCGCCTCTGAGCCAGACTCATGCAGTTGGACCGGACATTGCCTCGAGTTCCTTGGTGGACGGGCACGTCCCTGTGCCCGTTTGCGGACCTATACGTTTCCACTACAGCCATCGCCGGCAGAGGGACCCGCCGGCCCACCTGACTAATACCAACCACGATAAGACTTAGCTGGTCTCCTGCGGTTGAATCCGGGATCTTCCTTTAGGCTGAACACTTAAAAGTGAACTGCATAACAGCTGCGATTTTTCAGAAGCTGACTTTGGAGATTATTAAGTTATGCGCGATTCCGATTCTTTGAACTGCATGAGTCCGGCTGAGGCCATGGCGACTCTCGCAGATCAAACACGCGGACCAGCCGCCTGCACCCCGATCGGGAGCGCAGGTGGCGGGAACGTGGACGAACGGAGCAAGGACTTTACTGAATGACCTGACGATTGTCGGCGGCGCGGTCGTGCGTGACCACGAAGCCTTCCTCGAGCCACTCCTGTGCCTTGATGGCGTCAGCATGGTCGAAATACCGGACCTTTGCCCGGGTGAACGGCTTGCTGAAGGTCGCCAGACCGTGCTGCCACTTGGTTTCGCCGACCATGGCGAGGCGCTCGATGTCGGCGAAATGCGCCAGACCGAGCTTGAGGTCCTGCCACGCGGCGCCGGCGTCCCAGCCGTGGAAATCGGTCATGTCGAAGAGCAGGCGCAAATTGCCGTGCTTTTGGACCAACCTTTCGAATTCAGGCACGAAGCCTTCGTAGTCCGCCTTCACCAGTCTGCCGCTGACGTGGACGATGAGGATCTTCCCGTCGTTCTCTTCCTTGAATTGAATAGGCATGATGGACTCCTCTGTGGTTATGGCGGGTCCGGCGGCGATACCGCTCGCGAAGGCCGTCCCCGACCGTTGCGCTACAGGCAATATAGCACCGTCCCGCCGAATTGCGAATCGTGCGCGGAATGCTGAAAGCTGAACGCGGAATGCGGAGGATTCGCGTCCTTTGCGGCGCAGATCGGTGGGTAATCTCGGTTGAGCGGGCGGAGGTTGATTTGCCTTTGGCGGTTCGGCGAACAGGGTGGTGACATGCACGATGCCCTGATGATCGAGTGTCCGCATTGCGGGGAGACCTTCTCCCTGGCCTTTGATGTGTCCGAGGGCAGCGCGGATATGATTATCGACTGTGAGGTTTGTTGCCGGCCGATGGCTGTTTGTGTTCGAGTGACAGACGGGGAAATCGAGGGTGTGGAGGTGGTCGAAAGTTGAGGAGCGAGGAGCAGGGAGACTGCCGCGTGGAGCAAGCAAAGGTACGCCAATGGCGCGGGGTCGCGTACGGCGAATGCCGGTCCTTCAATCGTCCGCCCCAGACCCCAGACCCCAGACCCCGCTCAGCAGATCACCAACAATCTCGGCTGGCCTGGGATGGTGGCGGGGGCGCGGTGAACGCAGGGAGGGACGGGGCTGCCGGGCCAATCCACGGCAATGCGCCAGAGATGGCCGATGCCGAAGGAGTAGGGGCGGGCTTCCGGGCGGGGAGTGTAATGGAGGTCGTAGCAGTGCTCGTGAAGGTAGTCCCGGAAGTCGTCGTCGTCGTTACCGCCGTATTGCCTGAGCAGTTCCGCCCGGGTGGCGGGGTCGTCCACGCGGCGGATCACGTCCGCGTTGGGCAGGCCCTCGCTTGGGGAACCGTGGTAAGTGCACAGCCAGGTGTCGGCCTCCACCGGGGCACTGTCGGCGTGACAGGAAAAGACATCGGTGGGCACCGGTCCGGCCTCCTCGTCGCGCGGGTAACCGTAAATGCAGTTGAGTACCGGATCGCGATCCTGCTCCCGCAGGAGTCGAAGGTCATTCAGGATCGCCTCCGCCGCGGCGCGGCCCGCGGCGCTCACCGGCAGTTGTCGCAGGCGCGCTTCGTCCAAGACGACGATGGGCTCATCGGCGTCGCCCACCCGGGCCACGAGTTCGCCGAAGTCTCCCGGGAGCGTTCGCTCCCAGCACAGCGCGTTCACGCCCTTCGTGAAGCGCGCGGCCACGAGCTCCGCGAAACTGGAGACAAGCCGGATGTGAGGATTGGCGGGAATGGAGGCGGCGGACATGTGAGGCTAGCATCCTGAAAACAGGCCGGTGGTCATGCCCAAACTGTCGGTTGGGTCGCAGGAGTGCTGATGGGGCTCTATCTCATACTCTCAAATTTTCCCTTTCTCTCGTTTGCTCGGGGGATTGGGATCAGGGGTGGGGCGGCGGGTACCTTCGCCGTCGCGGCGCACCGGGCCGGTGCGCCCTACCTTTGAGACTGGACGCGGACGCAATCGGAGAATGAACCCGATTGGGGCAAGGCGAGTGATTACCCTGCCGGAGCGGGATGGACAGCGGCTGGGGCGGGGCTAGGCTGATTGCATGACTTGGAAAACCACCCTGCTGGCCGGTGTCTATTTTGCGTTCTTCAT
>JBDKHE010000142.1:0-3135 GCA_039797805.1 Verrucomicrobiota bacterium | reverse complement strand
TTGGAAACCACCGAGTGATACACGCCCGCATGGCCCGGCTGGACATTGCTGATGGTGTAATCCGCCCCCGTGACGCCGCTCAGGAGCGCACCGTCCTTATACCATTGATAAGCAAAAGGCGCCGTGCCGTCGCACGTGGTCGTCAGCGTCACCGACTGACCGGCGAGGACCGTCGCCGAAGCCGCGTGACTGGCCGGAACTGCGAGCAAGACGGTCGTGAGGAGAATGAGAGCATGAACGGTGGAGAGAAACTTTGCTGTCTGCATGTCGATGGCCGGTTGTTCGACGCATTGATCCGCAGGTTCAACCTGAAGTGTATCGATCTCCGGAAGCTTACAGCTCCTTTACGACGGCGATTGCCCGCTAGAAATTCGCGCGCCGCGCGACTCCGTTTCCACAACAGATTGGCGCCGATGACATCTGCGCAAACGTGCGCGTTTCTCATCCGCAGCAAGTCGTTGATTTCGCTTTCCGTCGCACGTCCTCACGCAGATGCAGACCAACCTCAATAGCGTGACCTTCGCCAATCTCGCTCCGGCTCCCAACCCAAGACCAGGAAGCCGGGACTCAAGACCCGATCCCAGCCCCACCCGCCATGCCCGAACCGGCCACTACCCCAGACCCAAGAACCCAGATCCCAGACCCCACGCGAGCGTCCGCGAGCATCCTCCCACCTTTAGGCTTCCCCTCGGGCTCTTTCGCCGCCTAGACCTGTGTTGCCCATGGCGAAACGCAAGCCCTCCAAGAAGAACGAACAACCGGAACTCCCCCTCGACGCCGCGCCCGAGGCCCCCTCCTCGGCAAGTGACAGGACCCCGGAGCGTTCCGCTCCCGAGCCTTCCGACACTGCTGACAGCTCACTGCCTACTGCTGACACTGCCGAGCCGCCGCCGCCCAAGCGCCCGAAAGGCCAGAAGGTCCAGGACGAACAGGCCCCCTTGGCGCAAGCCTATCGCAACTGGTTCCTCGATTACGCCTCCTACGTCATCCTCGACCGTGCCGTCCCGCACATCGACGACGGACTGAAGCCCGTCCAACGCCGCGTCCTCCACACCCTCTGGGACATGGATGACGGCCGCTTCCACAAGGTCGCCAACGTCGTCGGCGCCACGATGAAGCTCCACCCGCACGGTGACGCCTCGATCGGCGCCGCGCTCGTGTCCATCGGCCAGCGCGCCTGGCTCATCGAGCCGCAGGGCAACTACGGCAACCTCCTCACCGGCGACGATGCCGCCGCCCCCCGTTACATCGAGGCCCGCCTCACGGCTTTCGCCAAGGACGTCCTCTTCAACCCGAAGACCACGCCCTGGCAGCTCAGTTACGACGGCCGCAACAAGGAGCCCATCACCCTCCCCGCCAAGTTCCCGATCGTCCTCCTCGAGGGCGCCGACGGCATCGCGGTCGGTCTCTCGACCAAGATCCTTCCGCACAACTTCAACGACCTCTGCCGCGCGGCGATCAACCACCTTCAGGGAAAAACCTTCCGCATCCTCCCCGACTTCCCCACCGGCGGCACCGCCGACTTCTCGGAATACAACGACGGCGAACGCGGCGGCAAGGTGAAGGTCCGCGCCAAGATCGAGGAACGCTCAAAGTACCTCCTCGCCATCACCGAGCTCCCCTACGGCGTCACGACCACCTCCCTCATCGAGTCCATCCTCGCCGCCAACGCCAAGGGCAAGATCAAGGTCAAGCACGTCGACGACAACACCGCCGACAAGGTCGAGATCTTGGTCCACCTCCCGCAGGGTTCCGAGCCCGACAAGGTCATCCAGCAGCTCTACGTCTTCACCAACTGCCAGGTGCAGCTCAACCCCGCCGCCTGCGTGATCGTCCGCGATCCCAAGACCGGCCAGGACAAGCCCCACTTCCTCGGCGTCCGCGACATCCTCAAGGCCAGCGCCGAGGCCACCAAGGAACTCCTCAAGCGCGAACTCGAGATCAAGCTCGGCGAACTCGAGCAGCAGTGGCATTGGGATTCCCTGGAGCGCATTTTCATCGAGGAGCGCATCTACCGCCTCATCGAAAAGTCCAAGACCTGGGAATCCGTCCTCGCCGAGATCCGCGGCGGCCTGAAACCCTTCATCACGGATCTCCGCCGCGAGGTCACCGACGACGACATCACCCGTCTCACCGAGATCCGCATCAAGCGCATCTCCGCCTACAACCGCTTCCAAGCCGACGAGGCGATGAAGAAGATCGAGGAAGGCATCAAGGAGACGAAGGCCAACCTCAAGAAACTCACCGAGTACGCCGTCGCCTGGTTCGAGATGTTGCAGGAGAAATACGGCAAGGGCATCTAGCGGAAGACCAGCTACGACGAGATCGAGCAGATCGACGCCGCCGCCGTCGTCTCCGCCAACCAGCGCCTCTACGTCAACCGCGAGGACGGCTTCATCGGCCTGAACTGGCGCCAGCACGAATTCGTCACCGAGTGCACCATCCTCGACAGCGTCCTCACCATCATGAAGGACTGCAGCCTCAAGGTCTCCAAGGTCGCCGACAAGACCTTCATGGGCCGCGATATCCTGCACGTCGCCATCTGGCCCAAGGAAGGCGACCAGAGTTTCTACACGATGATTTACCAGGACGGCGAGAGCGGGAAGGCCTTCGCCAAGAAGTTCCAGATCGGCGGCCTCAGCCGCGACAAGCTCTACCCCCTGGCCAAATCCGAGAACTCCAAGATCGTCTGGCTGGACATCCAGACCAAGGAAAAGGACATGCCCAAGAGCGTGCACATCTCCCTGGACGGCCGCAGCGGCGCGAGAGTCCGCGAACTGGACTTCGATTTGACAACAATCCCCGTTTCGACGCGAACCTCGAAGGGATTAACGGTCACGAAGTGGTCCATAAAGGAAGTTAAAGTAAACGATCTCTCGTTGAAATAGGCCTTACCGCTTGCCGCGCCGAAGCCTCGCGCGAAGGCGGGTCACGAAATGGGCGATCAAAGAAGTCAAAGTAAACGACCTCTCTTTGAAATAACCTCTGGCCCTTGGCTCCACGCTCCTTGCTCCTCGCTCATTCGTGGGCGATCAAGGAAGTTAAGGTCAACAACCTGTCCCTCAAGTAGTCCGGTCTCCGACCGGACGCTCGGGCCCCGCGTCCCTGCACTCCCCCAATCTAGGGTCGTCGCTT